>NZ_JBLWNV010000001.1:0-118469 GCF_048452805.1 Pantoea sp. K16
GCAGAGGAATGAAGTGAAGGAACCGCGCAGCGGCGCGAGGACCGCCAGCCCCTGCCCGGCACCAGACTGCGTTATCACCTGTCGCTTAACTGACTGACATTACCGCTGGCGGGTTTATTTTTATCACTGTTCCGTCAGCCGCACACCGCTGCTGGCATCAAACAAGTGCATTTTATCCGGGTTAACGGTCACCGGCAGCGTGCCGCCAGGCACGGCATCGCTGCGGCCTGTCAGTTGCATATGCAGCGGGAAACCCTGCCAGTTCAGATGTAGCAGGGTCGATTCGCCGGTGATCTCAACAATATTGACCGCCGCCGGTTGCCCGCTGGCATCAAAAATCAGATCGTGGGGTCGTACGCCAAGCGTGACCGGCTGATCGGCCTGCTGCTGTGCCGCACTGTGCCAGCGACGCGGCAACGGCAGCCACTGCTCGCCACAGCAGACGCCAGGCAGACCATCGCGTGTCTGGAAACGGGCATCCAGCAGATTCATCGGCGGTGACCCGATAAACCGCGCCACGAAGGTGTTTACCGGGCGGTCATAAATCGCCAGCGGTGCACCCTGTTGCACAATGACCCCTTCTTTCATCACCACAATCTGATCCGCCAGCGTCATCGCCTCGACCTGATCGTGGGTAACATAGACCATGGTGGTTTTGAAACGCTGATGCAGCGACTTAATCTCGGCCCGCAGCTCCATGCGTAACTGCGCATCAAGATTAGAAAGCGGCTCATCAAACAGAAACACCTGCGGATTGCGCACCATGGCGCGGCCCATCGCCACGCGCTGCCGCTGTCCACCCGACAACGCTCTTGGATAACGCTGCAGCAGCTGATCGATGCCGAGAATGCCGGCAATGCGGGCGATTTTGCTTTTTTGCTCCTCGCGCTTCACCTTTTTCACCTGCATGTGAAACGCCAGATTCTCCGCGACGGTGAGATGCGGATAGAGCGCATAGCTCTGAAACACCATGGCGATATCCCGGTCAGCAGGATCGAGATCGTTAATCTGTTTTTTATCCAGCATGATCGCCCCGTCAGAGACGGTATCCAGACCGGCAAGCAGCCGCAGCAGGGTTGATTTGCCGCAGCCGGAGGGGCCGACCAGCACAGTGAAACTGCCATCAGGAATGGTTAAATCCAGCGGGTGAAGCACGCTCTGTTTACCGTAGCGCTTCGCCACCTGTACAAGTTCAACACTGGCCATGTTCAGCGCACCTCATTTGATAGTTGGAGTTGTTGCCAGCTTGGATAGCGGCGCGGAGAGCTGCTTATCGCCTGTGATGCCACTTCAATGCCCCAGCGCAGCGCCGTGTGCGATGGCTGGTGATAGAGCAGTGCAGTAAGAAAACCGGCATTAAAACTGTCACCGGCTCCAATGGTATCTACCACCGTCACCGGCTGGGCAGCAGCATACTGCACAGAGGCGGCAGACCAGAGACGTGCGCCCTCTGCGCCACACTTAATCACACAGCCGCCGCGACCACTGAGCCGGGCTGCCAGCTGTTTACCGCTTTCATCCAGCAGTTCTGCGCCCGATAAGCCCAGCGCTTCCACCTCATTCAGCAGCAGCCAGTCACAGTCCGCTAACCAGTTGCCAATCTGTAAGCGAAGCCCATCGCTCCAGCCCGCAGGCGGCCAGCCGGTATCCACGGCGACACAGAAGCCACGCTGTTGCAGCGCGGCCAGCAGCGCCGGGTAGTGATCATAGAGTTCCAGACAGAGAAAGGTGCCGCACAGCAGTACGATGTCGCCCGACGTCGCCTGCGACGGCAACTGGGCCAGCACATCGTCCGCGGTCAGCACGGTAATATGGCCGTGATTGCTGAGAAACGAGCGTTCGTTATCGGGATGGGTCACGCCTACCGTCAGCGAGGTTTCACAGGCATAGCGCGGCCAGTATGCAGCGCTATGAGGAAAGTGACTGGCGAGCCAGTGACTGAATCCATCGTCGCCCTGATTGGCAATGGCCCGATGCGGCACCTGCATCGCCTCCAGCGCCAGCGCACAGTTACCTGCGGACCCGCCGGGACGTAACTCGCTGTGCTGCAGCATCACTTCCGTGCCGCGCTGCGGCCAGTCGCTGAGCGTACTCATGATTAAATCAACATTTATATTGCCCACCACATAGAGGGTGGGCGTGAGGGTAGTGACCATAATTATCCCTTACTTCCGCCGCTGGTGAGACCGCTGACCAGCGTCTTCTGCAACCAGATGGCAATAAACAGTGGCGGCACCGAAGCCAGAATGCCGATTGCCGCGATCAGCCCGTCATCGGTCGCGCGTCCTGCGGTAAAACCGGCAATGGCGACCGGCAGGGTCTGTGCCGAAATATTGCTGGTAAACAGCAGCGCGTAGAAAAACTCATCCCAGGCGAGCAGCCAGCCGAACAGCGCGGCAGCGCCCAGCACCGGCTTTGCCAGCGGCAGCGTAATGCGCAGCAGAACCTGCCAGAAGCGCAGGCCATCAAGCCGTGCTGCCTGTTCGATATCACGTGGCAGTGAGTCGAACTGGTTCTTCAGCATCCAGGTCAGAAACGGCAGGATCAGCGAACAGTAGACCATCACCAGGCCGGGACGGGTGTTGAGCAGCCCCAGTTGTTGCAGCAGAAAGTAGAGCGGCAGCACAAACGCCACGGGCGGCACCATATAGATTGCCAGAGCGCCGGAAAGCCAGGCATCACGACCACTGTAGCGTGAGAAGCTGAACGCCGCGGGTATCGCCAGCAGCAGCGAGATCGCTGTGGCCACCGTCGCTACCAGCAAACTGTTGCCCAGCGCGTGCAGAAAAACGTTGCCGGGCTGATTCGGTGCCAGCGAAACCAGCCCCTGATAGCGGCTGAAATCCCACTGACGCGGCAGCCACTCCAGCGGCACGCGGGAGAGATCGCTGGCAGAACTGACGCTCATCAGAAACAGCCAGCCCATCGGGGCCAGAATGCTGACGGCGACCAGCAGCGCAGCCCCGTAACGCAGGACCCGTCGCAGTTTAGTTTTCATAAGCGGTACTCCGGCGGCGCTGATGCCATAACATCAGCAGATAGAGCGTGATCAGCAGGGCGCACATCAGGGTCATCAGTATCGCGTAGGCGGCACCGCTGCCGGCACGCAGATAGCTGAACGACTCCTGATAAACGAAAAAGCTCAGGGTTTTGGTGCTGTCCACCGGGCCGCCGCGCGTCATCACGTAGATGATGTCGAAGATTTTGAAGGCATCGATGGTGCGTAACACCAGCGCGACGCCGAGCGGTGCAACAATCGCCGGGAAGGTAATCGCTCGGAAACGCCGCCAGGCGGAGGCACCGTCCAGTCGTGCCGCTTCAAACAGATCCTCGGGGATCGACTGCAGCGCCGCCAGCACCAGCAGGGTGACCAGCGGATAGTTTTTCCAGATATCCGCAAACATCACCGCATTGAGCGCCGCCTCCGGCGATCCCAGCCAGCTGCGATAGCCGTCAATGATACCGAGCTGGCTGAGCAGGGCATTGATGCTGCCGTAGTCAGGGTTGAAGTTGAGCCGCCACATCATGGCATTGACGATGGTCGGCAGCGCCCACGGCAGAATCACCAGTACACGCAAAACGTTGCGCCCGATGAATTTCTGATTCAGCAGCAGCGCCACCAGCACGCCGATAATCCCTTCAACGGTGACAGACACAAGGGTGAAATAGAGTGTGCGCCAGATCGACGCCCGAAAGTCGGGATCGCTAAGCGCATAGAGATAGTTTTCCAGCCCAATCCAGGCAGGCGTTTCACCACTGCCAATCAGCGCAGCATCGGTAAAGCTGAGCCAGATGGTACGCAGCAGAGGCCAGGCGGTTAACAGCAGCATCACCAGCAACATGGGTGCCAGCAGCACCCATGCCTGACGCTGTTCGCGTTGACGCAAACTCAGCATCGTGACTCCTTAACGCAGCCGGGCGGCGCTTTTATCAACCGTCGCCATCGCGTCCTGCACCGGGGCTTTACCCAGCAACACCTGCTGTAACTGCTGCTGCAGCTGGTTCGACAGACGGGAATAGTCAGCGGTCTCCGGACGTGACAGCATCACGTTTAGCGATTTGTCCGCCGCAGCAATCAGGCTCTCCTGATCCTTTTTCACTGCTTCATCCTGATAAGAGGATTTCCAGATCGGCAGGCTGAGCTTCGCATACTGATTCTGTACCGGCTGTGAGGTCATGTACTGAATGTACTGCCACGCCTCGTTGGCATGGGTGCTGCCTTTGGTGATCCCCAGCCCCATTGAGCCGTTCACCGCACCGACTTTACCAGGTGCATCGCCAGGCGCAGGCATGATCCCAACGTCGCCCGCCACTTTGCTCTGCTTCGGATCGTTGGCCATGTTGTACATGTAGGTCCAGTTCAGCGCGAAAGCCGCATCGCCATTAGAAAACGATTTACGCACATCCTCTTCCAGATATTCACGCGACGCCGGGTTACTCAGGCCCTCATCAAGCGAGCTTTTCATCAGGTTAAGCGCCTTGAGTGAAGCCGGGCTGGAGAAGTTAAGTTTGCCGTTCTGATAGAACTGACCACCAAAGCCTGAAACAAGCGTGGTGTAGTCACACACCAGCGCCTCAGCCTGGGACCAGCTCCAGACCAGCGGCCAGGTGACAATCTTTTTATCCTTGATGATCTTCGCGTCATCCAGCACCTGCTGCCAGGTCTGTGGCGGCGTGGTGATGCCCGCTTTAGCCAGCATCGCTTTGTTGTAGTAAAGGTATTTGGTGTCGAGGATCCACGGCATACCCAGCGTTTTACCTTTGTAAACCACGGTGTTCATCGCGCCCGGGAAGACCTTCTCTTTATCCTCTGGCGTAATGCGTGCGCTGACATCCTGCAGCAGATCGAAACGGGCGAATTCCGCTGGCCAGATGGCATCGAACAGCACCACATCATAGCCATTGCCGCCCGCGCCACGCGCCGCCACAATCTTGTCGTGCAGCGCCTCATAAGGAACAAACTCCAGATTGACGCTGACATCCGGGTGCTGCTTCTGAAAATTTTGCGTCATCGCGCGGATATCATTTTCGCTGTAAGCCGCCTGGGTCATAAACAGGGCATTGATCTGGCTGGCCGCCGCCGCGCTGCCTGCGCTTAACATCAGTAAGGCGGCAAAACCGGCTTTTAGTTGGGGTGTGTAACGCTGTGACATGGTCTTCTCCACTGTGCAGCAACAGGCTGTCGGTTAATTAAATCAATTTGATTGATTTAATCGGGGGCGTAATTTTGGTCAGTGGGTGAACTGACCTGTCTGAATCTAAGCAAACGGCGTGCCACAGTGCCGGAGGGCATAGCAACAAAGCCGTAACAACGCTGAAACTCAGACTGCGCTTTTATGGCAAAATTGCCTATCCTGATGCGCGAGAATTGCGTGCAGCATCAAAGATATTGTTTGCCCGAATGCATTCGGAGACCAATACTGTCGGGTCCCGCTGAAATGGAAAACAACATGAAAACCTCGGGTACCAACCTTGAACATGCGCGGGCGCACAACCGACGTGTGGTGATTGAAGCCATTCGCCTGCACGGTGAACTGACCCGTGCCGAACTGGCCCGCATGACGGCGCTGACGCCGCAGACCGTCTCGAATATCGTGGCGGAACTGGAGCAGGCCGAACTGCTGACCAGCCGCCAGCCGCGCCGCAGCGGGCGTGGTCAGCCCTCAATTCCGGTTACGCTCAATCCCACCAGTGCCTGGTCGATCGGCATCCATCTTGATCACCAGACGCTGCTGCTGGTTCTGGTCGATCTCAGTGGTGAAGTGCGTTTCCGCCGCCTCGTTCTGGTGCAAAAGCCTCAGCCTGCTGCCACCCTGGCGTGCATTGCCAGCGTGCTGGAGGAGATGCGCGCCTTCCTGGGTACTCAGTGGCAGAAAGTGCTGGGGATTGGCGTGGTGATGCCAGGGCCTTTTGGTGTGGAGGGCATTTCATCAGTGGGGCCGACCACGCTGAACGGCTGGGAGCAGGTCGATATCGAGGCTGAACTCGCCACCATTAGCGGTCTGCCGGTGACGCTGGAAAATGATGCTACGGTCGCTGCCATCGGCGAACGCTTTCACGGCACAGCGCGCCACCTTAACTCCTTTATCTATCTCTATATCGGCACCGGCCTGGGCGCGGGGATCTTCACCGATGGTCATATCTATACCGGCCACGCTCATAATGCGGGCGAAATCGGACACATTGTGGTCGAGCCGGGCGGTCGCGACTGCTACTGCGGAAATCAGGGCTGCCTCGAGCGTTACGTCTCGCTGCAGGCCGCTTATGAATTCTGCGGTCTCGATCCAATGCGGGCGCTGCCCGAAGATCTGTTGCAGATTGAACCCGCGCGTTTTACCGCATGGATTGAGAATGTGACGACGCCGTTGCGTCAGGCGATCAATATTCTGGAGTCGGTGTTTGATGCTGAGGCGGTGATTATTGGCGGGATGATGCCTGCGCCGTTGCTGGAGCAGATGGTGCAGCGATTGCCGCCGCTTTATCAGTCGGTGCGCGGACGTTATCTTAACGATATGCGACTAAAAATTGGCATGACCGGCAGCGATACAGCCGCTCTCGGCGCCGCCGCTTTACCGATTTTCGATGAATTTAATCCGAAGTTTCAGGTGCTGATGAAGTAGTCAGGGAAAAGGGCGCTGCTGCAGGCAACAGCGCCACAGGCATTAACCCGGGTAGATACCGCGATCTTTACGCGCCATCAGAATACGCTCACAGGCCACGATATAGGCCGCGGTGCGCAGCGAGCAATCTTTCTCCTTCGACTTTTCCCAGACGTGTACCATCGCTTCCGTCATGATCTTGTCTGAGCGACGATTGATCTCATCTTCGCTCCAGAAGAAGCTGGCCATGTCCTGAACCCACTCGAAGTAGCTGACGGTCACGCCACCGGCATTACAGACCACGTCCGGCACCACGATAATGCCGCGGGTGGCCAGCATGTCATCGGCATCCGGATAGGTCGGGCCGTTTGCGCCTTCCAGCACGATTTTGCAGCTCAGGACTTCAGCACGCTCGCGGGTAATCTGACCTTCCAGCGCCGCCGGGATCAGAATATCCATCCCTGTGGTCCAGAACGCCTCTTTATCAATGCTCTGCGCACCAGGGAAACCGGCAATCTGCTTATTGGCGATCTGCCATTCGGTCAGGGCAGCCATGTTGATGCCATCGGCATTAAACAGCGTCGCGGTGTGATCCTGAATCACTACCACACGAGCACCCGCCTCATCAAACAGGCGTGCCGCTTCGCTGCCGACGTTACCGAAGCCCTGGACCGCAACGCGTGCGCCTTCAATTTCAATACCTGCACGGCGTGCCACTTCGCGTCCGGTAATAAACACGCCGCGACCGGTGGCTTTTTCACGCCCCAGTGAACCGCCCAGATGAATCGGTTTGCCCGTGACAACGCCGGTAATCGTTGTGCCGTGGTTCATGGAGTAGGTATCCATCATCCACGCCATCACTTTGCTGTTGGTCCCGACGTCTGGCGCAGGAATATCTTTTTGCGGCCCGATGATGATGCCGATCTCGCTGGTGTAACGGCGGGTCAGTCGCTCAAGTTCACCGTCGGACAGTTTGAACGGATCAACGCGGATACCGCCCTTAGCGCCGCCATAAGGCAGGTTAACCGCCGCACATTTGATGGTCATCCATGCGGAGAGCGCCATCACTTCATTAAGGTCGACATCCGGATGGTAGCGAATACCGCCTTTTCCTGGGCCGCGCGAAAGGTTGTGCTGAACGCGATAGCCTTCGAAATGGCGAATTGAGCCATCATCCATCTGGAGAGGAATATCAACAATCAACGCACGTTTTGGATGACGCAAAGTATCTATCCAACGTGAAAGATCGCCCAGATAGGGCGCAACCCGGTCGATTTGCTGTAAATAGGTGGACCAGGCAGATGTGCTGCTTTCAGACGCATAAGATAACTTATCCATAAAAAACCTTTCTTAATGAAGTTATTTATTGTGTGGAGCCGTGGATGGAGAGCGCATTGCATTGCGCCGACATAATCTAACACTACTGAAACAAATAAGATGTGGCATCAGCCATGCCACATCGCTGTAATGCCCTGTTTTGGGGCAGGGTAAGTGAATAGATTAGTATTGCTGGCCCCTTACAGACGAATAAAGATGCGCGTGGAGTGCGTATTTTCTGCATAGGACAGGAAATATCGCTATCTTTCAAATCTTTGAGGGCGTTCAAAAAGTTAAATAATTGATCGTAACCATGTTGACTTTGCTGCACCAATTAAGTGCATGAGAATAAGTAATCAAAGGATTACATAAAGTAATGGATTGGACGTTAATAGCGCAGGCTAATCAGGTATTTAGAAAGGAGAGAGGGTCAGGGCTGGGGAAGGGAGAATAACGGGCCAGCGCAGTGGCTGGCCAGAATGAGTTTTACTGATGCAGAGCCTGCTCGGCTTCTTTCAGTTCCTGGCGAGCGTCAGCCAGTTTATCTTCGCGCTTCTGGATCTTGCTGGCGCTGCGGCCTTCTGCTTTCGCTTTAGCCAGTTCCTGTTCGCGTTCCTGTACCTTCAACTTTTTCTCTGCCACTTTTTCCTGACGCTGCTTTAGCAGACTGCTTTCGGTACAGTTCTGATTTACTTCGCTCAGCGCTTTTTCAAGGCCGGCAACCTGATGGGTATTATTGTGCTGGCGGGCAAAAGAGAGCTGGGTCTCAATCTCCTGCTTTTTGGCTGCACAACCGGTCAGGCCAGAGGCCGCGTGAGCAGCAGTAAAAGTGAGTGGTAACAGGAGAAGGCTGAAGGTCAGTAAGGTCTTTTTCATCTTAGTCTCGTCAATGAGTCAGGGTTGTGGCACCAGTATACGGAACCACCTTAAGAGATTCTTAACGAAAAAAATTATTTACTGGCGCGGAAAAACAGGGGTAAAGAAGGCGCTGCCTGCTGTCAGGCAGCGCTGGAGGCGTTGGATTGGGCAAATTGCAGGTTACAATCAGGTCCACTGAGCATTACCGGATGGCCATCCAGACTCTGCTGTTCAAAATAGTCCTGCATCTGCTGGCTGATGCCGGCACCACACCACATCACATGATGCTGATGAAGGTCGGTTTTAACGGCTGGCAGCCCGGTTGCACGCGAGTCAACCTCGACATTAAAGCCCATCGCAGTAAGACGAATGGCTTCAAGCCAGATTTCGGTTTTATCAAGTACGCTCACCGCTTCCAGAAACAGAGGAATAGAAGATTCGTTGCGCGATGAGGCGCGCATGACTTTATCCGCCTGCTGCTGCACGGTTTGCTCAAAACGGTTGAGGCGACGTGACGCTCCCCGACGGAGATCGGCGTAAAGCCAGGCGCTCAGCGGCCGCAGCAGATTAATGACGAAATCATCACCGCTATAATGGCTGGACATCGTGTGCATCTGACGTGAAAGCGACAGCGGTGTGCCAAATTCCAGCTGCCAGAGCAGGTCACCTTTGCGCGCCGCCCAGCCAAAGGTGGTGACCGTCGAAGCAGCCTGCTGACCTTGCCAGATTTCGTCGAGCGTCGCGCCAGTGGCTGTTAAGCCAACCAGGGTCTGGATTTCACTGAGGTGATGCTCACTCCAGCGTTCCTGATACTGCTGCGGCGTCAGTAATCCCTGCTTCATCCAGCTCTTCAGGTTAGCGGGATGGGTGCCGGTTATGGCGCAAACAGTATCGGTGGTATAAGAATGCATATCGTGCCCTCTGTAGAGGGGAAGGCCGCCGGGATTAACCGGGGATGAACCACCACTATGAACCTTATAACAGCCAATTAACAGAGGCAGAGTTAAGGCAAACCGGCGCTATGTGCCTGTGACGCTACGCTTATTCGTTGTTATTCTCCGATTAAATTTATGCTGATCAGCAGGTTAAAAGCGCTGCGATCAGGCAATAAAAATACTGTGTATTTATTCAGTAAATATTCTTTACGCAAATATACCGGGAAATCGGTACTTTTAAGCCTCTTTTAAGAGCATGCCGACTCTTATCCCCCTTACATCCTCCCGCTAAATCGCTAAAATAGCGGGTTCTGATGATCAGGAGAAAGAGTGCCCAATGCGTTATCGTTTTAGTCTCGCCGTTGTAACGGTTGCTGCTGTACTGACTGGCTGTGCAAAACATGCCGCCAGCGATGCGCCAGATGAATTTGCTGCTGGCCCGACGCAGATTGATGTCTCACACATCAAGACCCGCGCAGATGATGGCTCCAGTGTATTCCTGACTGTAGATGGTAAAGACGCCGGCAGATTGCCTAACGGCGAAAGCATGCTGCTGCATGTTCCGGCCGGAAAACACCAGGTCGGTGGCTATGTACCCACTCTGTTTGGTATGGGTCGGGTGACCATTGCGCCGGTAGAAGTGACCACGTCACCGGACGATGTCAAAAAGGTGGCTTATACGGTCACACGCAACAAAGCGACCTTTGTTGAGAACAAGGACGAGCAGGGCTGAGTGGATGACGGCGGAGAGCTGCGCTCTCCGCTGGAAGGGCTGGCACTATAAGCCCAGTTCGCTCAGTGAAGGATGGTCGTCAGGGCGTCGGCCCTGCGGCCAGTGAAACAGCCGCTGTTCTTCACTGATTTTCAGATCGTTGATGCTGGCATAACGCTGCTGCATTAAACCCTGCTCATCAAAGGCCCAGTTCTCGTTGCCATATGAGCGATACCACTGCCGTTGCTCGTCATGCCATTCATAGGCGAACCGCACCGCAATCCGGTTCTGGTCAAAACTCCACAACTCTTTAATCAGCCGATACTGCTGCTCCCGCTGCCATTTTTGCTGCAGGAAGGCGATAATTTCTGCCCGGCCGGTCAGAAAGGTATCGCGATTGCGCCATTTACTGTCCGCTGAATAGGCCAGAGCGACTCGCTCCGCATCCCGGCTGTTCCAGCCATCCTCAGCCAGCCGGACTTTTTCAATCGCCTGTGCAGCCAGGGTAAATGGCGGTAGAGGCGGACGTGTATTTTCCAACTTTCTCTCCTTAACAGCGCAGGCAAACGCATTGTCAGCATTCGTTACAGTCGTATCAGAGTTCCAGGGCGTGAATCTGGCAGACGGCACGCGCCGCTTCCTGACCTTTTTTCACGAAATGCTGAGTATAGAAGTCGATAAACTCGGCCGATGGCTGGAAATTATGCGGCGTGAGTGACACCGAGAAGACGGGCACATTGGTTGCCAGCTGTGCCTGCATCAGACCACTTACCACAGCCTGCGCGACGAAATCATGGCGATAGATGCCGCCATCCACCACCAGTGCTGCACAGACAATCGCATCGTAGTTGCCGGTCTGCGCCAGGCGTTGCGCCAGCAGCGGCATTTCAAAAGCGCCCGGAACATCCCATGTCTTAATCTCATATGAGGTACCGCGGCTTTCCAGTTCCTGTTCGAATCCTGTCAGAACCTGAGAAACGATTTCGCTGTGCCAGTTAGCTTTAATAAAGGCGACTTTCAACGGCTGCATGACTTACTCCAGTAAAAGGTGACATTCAGTGGTAACGGGCCAGATTTCGCCCTGCACCCCGAATCAAAATAGTGAGCCCGGCAGGCCAGTAACCTGCTGACAGTCTTCACTATACTGTAATGTAAAGAGTCTGTGTCCATCATTGTGATTATATGTAAATAACTTAGCGATGGATTACCCGCTTATGCTGCCGCAAAAGCCCGCAACGCCTCCTGCAAGGCATTCAGCACGCACTCTTCAGCCCGCCAAACCGCCTCACACCCTGTTGTTTGCGTAACAGCTTCCAGTTACGTTATTGCTTAAATAAAATACTGGATATTTGAACAGGTTTTTGTATAATTAATCGACTGCCCGCCGGGTATTGGTAGCGTTAGCGAGGGGTGAACCCATGATGATTTCAACTGAAAGCCTCAAATCTCTGGAACAATCGGTCACAATGAGCAGTCGTGAACTGGCTCAGATGACCGGTATTACACACGGAGAAGTGAAGCGGTTAATCAAAAGTCTGGAGACGGCTCAGCGTCTCTCCCAGCCGCTCAGCGTGAATGAGTATGAGCGGGAAGGGGAAGTGCGTCAGGAGTACCGTCTGTGCAAGCGTGACTCGCTGCTGGCCGTGGCACGCCTGTCGCCAGGCTTCACTGCAGAAGTGCTGGATCGCTGGCAGGACCGCGAGAAGACGACCCATCTGCCTGACTTTACCAATCCGGCTGAAGCCGCTCGCGCCTGGGCTGAGCAGTTTGAACAGCGTCAGGCGGCGGAGCAGCAGCTGGCTCTCTCGGCACCCAAGGCGGCGTTCTTTGATAACTTCGTTGAGGTTGATGACTCGCTGGGCTTTCGGCAGCTCTGCAAAATGCTGAAAGTGAAAGAACCGGAGTTTCGCCAGTTTCTGCTGGAGCGCAACATCATGTATCGCGCAAAAGGCACCCTGACGCCGCAGCACTACCATATGCAGGCCGGCTACTTTACGCTGCATACCGGCACGGGCGAAAATCAGCACGCTTTCTCTCAGGCACGTTTTACGTCTAAAGGGGTGAAATGGGTCGCCAGTCTGTGGGCAGGGCACCTCTCTGCTCAGCCAAAAGGCGCAGCTGCGTAACCGTTCCTGTGATCTTGCGGGCTGGCGCGGATGTATAAGTGCTGGCAGATGTGCCTGTAAAAGTGCAGATATAAAAAAGGCCGCAACAGAGTGCGGCCTTTTTTGATCGTTAATGATCGATTATCGGGCAACTCACCAGCCTTTAATCGCATCACCCTTGTAAACTTCTTCGGCTTTGGCCGCCACCTCCGGTGACTGCAGCGCTGACTTCAGCTTCTGAATTTTATCGCTGTCTTTATTATCTTCACGTGATACCAGCGCATTGACGTAAGGCGATGAGGCACTTTCCATAAATAAGCCATCGCGGTGCGCTGATAATCCAGCCTGAGCCGAGAAATTAGTATTAATGATCGACAGGGTCACGTTGGGATCGTCTAAGGTGCGGGTCAGCTGTGGGGTGTCCACTTCAACCAGCTTCAGATTTTTTGGATTTTCGATGATATCCAGTGAGGTCGGTAAATAACCCACATCCGGTTTAAGTTTAATCAGACCCTGCGCCTGCAGCAGCAGCAGGCTGCGTCCCAGCGTGGTGGCTTCGTTAGAGATGGTGATAGTGGCACCATTCTGCAGCTCACTGATGTTCTTGATTTTGTGCGAATAGGCAGCAATCGGGAAGACGAACGTTTTACCCACTACCGCAAACTTATAGCCGCGCTCTTTAGACTGTGATTCCAGATAAGGCAGGCTCTGGAAGGCGTTAGCATCAACTTCTTTGTTATTCAGCGCTTCATTTGGCAGCACATAGTCATTGAAGTTAAGCACTTCGACATCGAGCTTGTATTTATCTTTCGCCACCTGCTTTACCACCTGCCAGATTGCTTCATCAGGCCCGGTATTAATCGCAACTTTAACTTTGTTATCGTCATCTTTTGAGCAGGCGGATAATAGTAGAACAGAACTGGCGAGTAATGCCGTAAACAGACCTTTCATTATCAGAAATCCCTCAGGTGGTTGATGGCTTCAAAGATAATACAGAACTCACAGGTTGCGTACTGACTGAGGAATATATCTTATAACCACAACGCAAATAATGAACATTAATTAATCAGTCATTCAGCCAGTCCGCTAATGGCCGGTTTTCATCCCTCTGTTCGCTGGCGGAAAATTCCTGTTAACAGGCTTATTAAAACGCAGGCGGGCATCAACACAGTTTTCTTCTAAGCTTACTTATCGGTCACTACTGGCATTCTATTGATTATTAACAGGGATTAACCATGTCGAAGCAAGATAACGAAATTAACGCGGTTGAAGTGATGCGCAGCAGCCAGGCCTGGAACGGTGACGTTCTTGAAGCCTATCCCACCGGCGAACCTGAGCTGACCGTTATGCGGCTCTCGCTACCTGCCCATACGTCATTGCCCTGGCATATCCATCCAATGCCGAATGCGGCGTTTATTCTTTCCGGCACCCTGATTGTTGAGGATAAAGAGAGCGGCGAACAGCGCACCTTCCATGCGGGTGAAGCCCTCAATGAGACGGTCAACAGTGCGCATCGCGGTTACACACTGGATGAGCCAGCCGAACTGGTGATTACCTATGCCGGTGTAAAGGGGCAGGAACTGACCGAGCCACTGCCGGGCGAGCCGGAAGAGTTTTAAACGCACTTACTTCATGACGCACCACGGTAGTGTCGCCCGCTGCCGTTTAAAAACCCTGCTCAGACTTGATTCGGATCAGTAAAGGGTGCGCCTGCACAGACCAGGATTAAACGCTCTCTGCTTCATCCACACCAATTAAAAAGGAATTTTCATGGATAAGAATGTTGCTCTGCTGCTTGCCCCAGGCTTTGAAGAAGCTGAGGCTATTATCACTCTCGACATCCTCTCACGCCTGGGCGTTCAGGTTACAACCCTGGCCTGTCAGCCCTATCGCGAAGTGAACAGTTATCATCATGTGAAGGTTGTCGCCGATGAGCTGCTGGAGGCGAATCGGGACAGGCTGTTTGATGCGGTGATTGTGCCGGGTGGTCCTGACGGCAGCAAAAATCTGGCGGCAAATGCGGCAGTGATAGATTTTATTCGCCGCCATGATGAGGCGGGCCGCCTGGTCTGCCCAATTTGCTCCGCAGCGGCCAGAGTGCTGGCGCCACAGGGTCTTTTAAGGGGGCGTCGCTATGTCAGTTCTGGGACGTCATCAGAAGGTGTCACCGATGGCGTTTACGTTAATGCCTCGGTAGTGAAAGATGGCAATTTGCTGAGTGGACAGGATCTGGGCGCGGCGTTTGATTTCGCCTTCGCGATCGCTTTTATCCTGACTGGCGAGGCTGACCGTGCCACCGAGCAGGCTGAACATATCAGTCACAAGCTTAAGGTGGATTTCGCTAAGCTTTAATGAGCGGTATTTCGCGCCCTTAAAGCGAGATGCTGGCAGGGCGCAAAGTCATCCGCGACAGAAAAGGCATTTACTTCCCGCCAAATCCCGCTTCCCGCAGTACCTTTTTTGCCTGCTCCGATTCTGAAAATCCGCCAGCCGACGCGCCTCTGGGGTAATGACTGCACAGGCGTAGCGCGCAACAGAATTGAAAGCCGCAGGGATATCAACGACTGTCAGCCCGGCAATCTGGCTCAGGGCAGCCCGATGGCTGGCATAACCGATAAACAGATCCGCCAGATCCTCCAGGATAATCCATTCTGCCGCCAGCCTGCCTGCGGGAATCGGTGCAGAGTCACGCCCACCCACCAGTGCCTTTGCGCGCTGGCGCACCGCTTCACCGGCTTTGCCCATCCGGGTGAAAAGGGCCTGCGCGTAGTCGCCAGAGGGATCGGCTGTGGGCGTAGAGGTTGCGATCCGCAGTGTGTCGCGGGTCACTAGCTGATACCAGTCGTCTCCCGCCTGTAGCCGATCGCTGCGAACCGCGATGCAGAGTTTATTAGTTGTGAACGGTATGACTGCCAGCGCTCGCCCAGCGTTCAGCAATTTTTGCGGATGTTCCTCACTGGCTGAAGCAAAGAGATCGCAGGGTTCACCGGCTTCAATCCGTTCGCGAAGCAGACCGGCGGGGCCAAACCGGGTTTCAACTGGCTCAGGAAAGTACGCCATCAGCGCGGGCCAGACCGCTTTCAGGCTGCCCGCCGCCAGTACGCGCATCACTCTGTTCCCTGATAAGCGGTGCGATAGAAGCGCTGATACCACTTATTGGCCAGCTTATTCATGTCCACATCCTGAAATTTCTGCGGATAGAGTTTTTTCGCCATCCACAATTCGCCAATCCCCATCGCTTCCGGCATTGGATAACCCCATGCTTTGGCGTAGTCCGGCATCAGCCAGACGCGATGATTTTTTACCGCGTCGATAGCCTGCCACTGTGGTGAACTGTTGATTTCATTCACGACGGAGGGATAACGGTCCTGCACAAAAATCACCTGCGGATCCCAGGCGATTATCTGCTCCATCGACACGGTTTTGAATCCCTTTACAGTCGCTGCGGCGACGTTGACCGCGCCCGCATGCAGCATCATCAGGCCGGTATATTTCCCTGATCCGTAGGTGGTCAGTTCCGGGTTCGCCATATAGGCGCGAATGCGTTTTTCCGCCGGAACATCCTTCAGGCGATCGCTGACGATTTTGCGGCCCTCATCGGTGGCCGTAATCAGCGCTTTTGCTTCTGCCGGTTTATTGATGATCTCGCCGATAAGCGTAATCCCTTCACGCAATCCTTTGTCATAGGCCATTTCCTCATCGCGGATAGAGGGGTTCATTTTTGCCTTTTCACCCGGCTCGTCATGACGCAGTGAGATAGCCACCACCGGAATGCCCAGCGCGGTAATGCTGTCGATCATCTCCTGCGGTGCGTAGTTGGTCACAAACACCACCTGCGGATGCAGCGCCACCAGTTTTTCGGGATCAACATGCGTTAGATCCCCCAGTGTCGCTTTCTGATTCAGCTCAGGAGCCAGGCGGGCATAGCTGTCGCCAAGTTGCTGCTTCCAGTTCGCCATCACACCGACGATTTTATCGGTCGCGTTCATCTGCACCAGCAGGTTCAGCGTTTGATGCTGAAGCACCACAATACGATCAACACGGTCAGGAATCGTGACCTGGCGGCCTGTCTGATCGGTTATCTGGCGCGATGCCTGGGAAAAGAGCGGAAGGAGTATCAGTAAACCGAGTGTGCATGCCTGCCAGAAGCGCTTCATTAACTATCCTCAAAATACGTTATGCATTGGATTATATAGCGATAAGTGATGGGCGTCACGGTCCGGGTCTGCATTCCGGCATAGATGTGAGTACGAAAAGAGACTGACTGAGGGTTCTGATATCTCTTGCCTGTCCGGCACTGATAATGTGCAACGCCCGTTACTGACTCACCATCCCGGTGCCTTCTGGATTATGCTCTCTCTATTTCTCTGATTTTACGTAAGTTAATTTCTGGCACGCCATTTGCTGAAGTCTGAACAGTAAGCAGCGTTCGACACAATTGATAGCAAATAGCTGGCTAGGGTTCCGGTTCACGCAGGTGAATGTCTGGTCCGAGAGCTGGCGACCTCTGCGAGGTTACACGGCGGGACAAAAGCCCGGGAGACAGCGGCACCAAATGGTGTCTTGCGCTGCTCCCGTTTTTTTGTGCCAACCAGAGGTCAACCATGAAGAAATCACCCCTCCTGACGCTTATTCTGTCGCTGACGCTGCTGGTCAGCGCGCCATCTTTCGCCGCGGTCAAAAAAGAGTTCAATATCTGCTGGACCATCTATGCGGGCTGGATGCCGTGGGGCACCATCAGCAACGAGAAAATCATCGATAAATGGGCCAGCAAATACGGCATCAAAATTCATATCACCCAGCTCAATGACTATATCGAGTCGATCAACCAGTACACCGCGGGTCAGTTCGACGGCTGCACCATGACCAACATGGATGCGCTGACCATACCTGCGGCGGGGGGCATTGATTCCACGGCGCTGATCACCGGCAGCTTCTCCGATGGCAATGACGGTGTGGTGCTGAAAGGCGCAAATAAAAAACTTAGCGACCTGAAGGGGATGTCTGTCTATCTTCCTGCGCTGTCGGTTTCGCACTACCTGCTGGTTCGCGGTCTGGAGAAGGCCGGTTTACAGGAAAAAGACGTTAAGGTCGTGAACACCTCCGATGCCGATATCGTCTCCGCCTTTGGTACCAGCGGCGTGCAGGCGGCGGTTGCCTGGAATCCACAGCTTTCAGTGATCAAGAAAACCCCGCAAACCACAGAGGTGTTCAGCTCTTCGGCCGTGCCGGGCGAACTGATTGACATGATGGTGGTGAACACCGAGACCCTGAAAGATAACCCCGCGCTGGGTAAGGCACTGACCGGGGCCTGGTTTGAGATGATGGCGAAAATGCAGGCCGGAGATGCGCAGGCGCTGAGCGCGATGGCTGCCGATTCCGGTACTGACCTCGCCGGATACAAGGCGCAGCTGAAAACCACCCACCTGTTCTGGACCCCAGCCGAAACCCAGACATTTGTTTCTTCCCCCGATCTGGCGAAAACCATGCAGCGCGTCGCCGCGTTCTCCTTTGATAAGGGATTACTGGGCGAGGGTGCACAAAGCGCTGACTTCATCGGTATGAGCTTCCCTGGCAACATCACCGTCGGTGATACAGCGAACATCAAACTGCGCTTTGACGACAGCTATCTGAAGATGGCCGCTGCGGGCAAGCTGTAATCACCGATCTCAGGAGTATTTGCCATGCGCCACATCAACCGCTATCCCCGGCAGGGAATGCGCCTGACGCTGATGCTATTACCTTTTGTGCTGCTGATCGCCGTCTGGTTTATCAGTTCGGCGGTGCGTCTTGAAGCCAACCCACACGACAAACTGCTGCCCGGCCTGTCACAGATGATCGCCGCCATTGATCGGATGGCCTTCACGCCGGACAAGCGCAGCGGCGAATATCTGCTGTGGGCGGATACGTGGATTAGCTTAAGCCGTCTGCTGACTGGCCTGGCGATCTCTTCACTGATTGGTCTCTGCATCGGTGTTGCTGCGGGCGTCTTCCCGATGAGTCGCGCGGCGCTGTCACCCTTTATGACCGTGGTGTCGATGATCCCGCCGCTGGCGCTCCTGCCGATGCTGTTTATCGTCTTCGGGCTGGATGAGCTGTCAAAAGTGATGCTGATTGTTATCGGGATTACGCCGATGCTGGCGCGCGACCTTGAACATCGGGCGCGGGAAATCCCCGCAGAGCTGTTTATCAAAGCACAAACTCTGGGGGCGAACAGCTGGACGGTGGTGCTGCGGGTTGTGCTGCCGCAGCTCTTGTCGCGGCTGATCACCTCGCTGCGCCTGTTGCTGGGATCCGCATGGCTCTTTCTGATCTCCGCCGAAGCCATTTCCGCAACCGCCGGACTGGGCTATCGCATTTTCCTGGTTCGTCGCTATATGGCGATGGATGTGATCATTCCCTATGTCATCTGGATCACGCTGCTGGCGTGGCTGATGGATCTCGCGCTGCGTCAATTGCACAAAGCCTGTTTCCCCTGGGCGGAAGGAGGCCGGGAATGAGTTTTATCGATATCAAAAATATCTGGCAGGAGTATGGCGACCACGTGGTGCTGGAACGCATCAATCTGCAGGTCAAAGAAGGTGAATTCTGCTCGCTGGTGGGGGCGTCCGGCTGTGGTAAGTCGACGTTTTTACGCCTGCTGCTGGGTCAGGAAAAGCCGACACGGGGATCGATCACGCTGGATGGCGAACAGCTGCGCGCGGAACCCGATCGCAGCCGTGGCGTGGTGTTTCAGCGTTATTCGGTTTTTCCTCATCTCAACGTGCTGGATAACGTCGCCATTGGCCTCGAACTTCCGGCTTCACCGTTTACTGGCCGGCTGTTTGGCACCCGAAAACGCCATGCCCGTGAGCAGGCAAAACAGATGCTGGAGAAAGTCGGGCTGGGCCATTCGCTCGATAAATATCCGGCGCAGCTTTCGGGCGGGATGCAGCAGCGGCTGGCCATTGCGCAGGCTTTTGTGATGCAGCCGCGCGTACTGCTGCTGGATGAGCCCTTCGGCGCGCTGGACCCCGGCATCCGCAAAGATATGCATGCGCTGCTGCTCCAGCTCTGGAGCGAAACCCGCATGACGGTGTTTATGGTCACTCACGACCTTGCCGAAGGCTTCAATCTTGGCACCCGGCTGCTGGTTTTCGACAAAGTGCGCATCGATCCTCAGGCCCCCAATGCCTGGGGCGCGCGTATCACTTACGACATCCCGCTTAATGAAACGCGGCTGTCGCAGCTGGCAACCCGCAACAAAAACAACATTTATCCCTTCAAGGAGACCGCTCAATGACCGCATTTTTTCATTCAGCTCCGAGCCTGCGCGAAGAGCAGCTGCCTGGCGGAGGGCACACCTCGCTGATTTTGCGCAAAGGGCAAATCCTGCGCCTGACCGACATCGAGGGAGGCGCGAACGTCAGCATGATGATGCTCAATCCCCACGAGAAAAGTGAACGCCTGAATCTGCCGGATACCCTGAAAGGCCAGCATACGGCTCGCCTGACCACCGGGCACTGTTTCTACTCCGACATGGGACGCGTACTGGCCGCGATCGTGGCGGATAGCTGCGGCTGGCACGACCCGTTTGGCGGCGTTCTCAACGCGGCGGAAGCGCACGATAAGTATGGAGCCGGACGCTATCAGGAGCTGCGCAACGGCTTCTACCGCAACGGCACAGATAATCTGCTGGTTGAGATGGGCAAATGGGATCTGGGCCTGGAAGATCTGCTGATGGTCGTCAATTTTTTCAGCAAGGTCACGGTTGATGAGAAGGGCCGCTTCCGGTTCAGCGCGGGCAACAGCCTCGCCGGCGATTTCACTGAACTGTACGCACCCATGGACGTGCTGATGGTGCTGACCGCGCTGCCACATCCGCAGGATCCCGCCGCTGACTATCTCCCGCGACCGGTTCAGCTGAGCTGGTATCAGGCCGACGATATGCAGGCCGTCAGCGAAGCGATGGTCACGCGCGGTGAAAACCAGCGCGCGCTTCATAACACCCAACTTTTTGCCCTGTAAGGAGGCTGCGATGACCCTTATCAACTCTGATCGTCGTCCTGAAGATGCCGTCTATCGCCACGTGATACCGGCAGGCGAGCCGTGGCTGTTCGAAGTGAAAAAAGGGCAGACGCTGCGCCTGCTCGACCTCGAAGGGAATCAGGCAATTGATACCCTGTTCTATAACAGCGATAACCCGCGGGAACGCTACGATCCTCAGCGCACGCTGCGTCGTCAGGGAAACGTCTATCTGACCACCGGCAGCGTGCTCTATTCGAATCTCGGCAATCCGCTGCTGACTATCGTTGCCGACACCTGCGGTCGTCACGATACCCTGGGCGGAGCCTGCTCGCAGGAGAGCAACACCGTGCGCTATGCCCAGGATAAGCGCTACATGCACAGCTGCCGGGATAACTTTCTCTGTGCCTGCCTGCACGATGGCCGCCTTCACAAACGTGATATCGGTGCCAACATCAATTTTTTCATGAACGTTCCGGTCACGCCGGAAGGCGGTCTGACCTTTGAAGATGGGCTATCGGCACCCGGCAAATACGTTGAGCTGGTAGCCGAATGCAATGTGATGGTGCTGATCTCCAACTGTCCGCAGCTGAATAATCCCTGTAACGGCTGGAACCCGACGCCTGCCGAAGTGCTGGTGTGGAACTAAGCCAGCGTTGCCATGGCGAAAAGCGGGAATGAGTTTCTCAGCCTTTTGCGTCAGACCTCTCAACACACTACCGGCGCACGCCTGTTACGTGCCGGTCAGCCCCGGGGACGGCCCCAGGGAATATCGATTATTGCGGGACGACCCGCATCCCTGAGAGTTCGCTTATGTTTGATACCTTACTGATTGCTAATCGTGGTGCTATCGCCTGTCGCATCCTGCGCACGCTGCGTGCCATGCAGGTGAAAGGGGTCGCCGTTTACTCCGAAGCCGATCTGAGCAGTTTACATATCCGCGAGGCGGATGTGGCGCTAAGCCTTGGCGAAGGCCCGGCTGCACAAACCTATCTGGTGACGGAAAAGATCATCGCCGCCGCGCAGCAGAGCGGGGCGAAAGCGATTCATCCTGGCTACGGTTTCCTTTCGGAAAACGCCGCCTTTGCTGAGGCGTGCGAGGCTGCCGGTCTGATTTTTGTCGGGCCCACACCGCAGCAGTTGCGGACTTTTGGCCTGAAACACACGGCCCGCGCGCTGGCGGAAGCCGAAGGGGTGCCGTTGCTGGAAGGCAGTGAACTGCTGGCAGATATCAGTGAAGCCCGCCGCGCCGCAGAGAGGGTCGGCTATCCGGTAATGCTCAAAAGCACCGCGGGCGGTGGTGGCATCGGTATGCGGGTCTGTCGTGATGCGAATGCGCTGTCAGAGGCGTTTGAAACGGTCCAGCGCCTCGGCCAGAACAACTTCAGCGATGCCGGGGTATTTCTCGAAAAATATATCGAACGCGCCCGTCATCTTGAAGTGCAGATTTTCGGTGACGGCAAGGGCGAGGTAATCGCGCTGGGCGTACGCGACTGCTCGGTACAGCGGCGTAACCAGAAAGTGATCGAAGAGACGCCAGCGCCGAATCTGCCCGCAGGTATGGCGGAGGCTTTATGCGCGGCGGCTATCGCGCTGGGAAAAGCGGTGAACTATCGCAGCGCCGGAACGGTTGAGTTTGTCTATGACAGCGTGGCGCAGCAGTTCTATTTTCTTGAAGTGAATACCCGTCTGCAGGTTGAACATGGCGTCACGGAGCAGGTGTGGGACGTTGACCTGGTGCAGTGGATGATTGAGCTGGCAGCAGGCGATCTTCCTCCGCTTCACGCGTTAGCCGCCGCGCTGAATCCTCAGGGCCATGCCGTGCAGGCGCGAATTTATGCGGAAGATCCGGGGCGGCAGTTCCAGCCTTCGCCAGGGCTGTTAACCCAGGTCCTCTTTCCGGCAGCCGACGGTAAAACCCTGCGTATTGACCGCTGGGTGGAAGCCGGCTGTGAAGTCCCGCCATTCTTCGACCCGATGCTGGCAAAAGTTATCACCTGGCGCCCCACTCGCGAGGAAGCCATCGCCACCCTGGCACAGGCGCTGGCGGAGACCCGTTTCTATGGCGTCGAAACCAATCGCCTCTATCTGTTGCAGATTCTGGCCTTCTCGCCTTTTACGGCTGGCGAACCCTGGACCCGCTGCCTGGAGCAACTCGCCTATCAGGCGGCAACGGTTGAAGTGGTGAGTGCCGGAACCCAGACCAGCGTTCAGGATTATCCCGGACGTCTGGGATACTGGGCGGTGGGCGTGCCGCCGTCGGAGCCGATGGACGATCGCGCACTGCGTCTGGGCAACCGTCTGCTGGGCAATGAGGAGGGTGACGCCGCGCTGGAAATCACCCTGAATGGACCCACCCTGAAATTCAACACTGAGATTCAGGCGGTGATCTCTGGCGCGCCGCTCACTGTCACACTGGATGGCGTCGGACAGTCAATGAATTCTGTTTTTACCATTCCGGCCGGGGCAACGCTGAAGCTGGGCGCGATAAGTGGCGCAGGCGTCAGAAGTTATCTCTGTCTGAGCGGCGGCATTCAGGTGCCGGACTATTTAGGCAGCAAAAGCACCTTCACCCTTGGTCAGTTTGGCGGACATGCCGGACGGGCACTGCGTAGCGGTGACGTGCTGCATCTCGCTCCGCGTTCTGCGAGCGCAACCGGATCGGAACTGCCCGTCGGACTGCACACAGAGCTTGCCACGGTGCGCACGCTGCGCGTCATTTATGGTCCGCACGGTGCGCCTGAGTTTTTTGCGCCGGAGTATATCGAGACGTTTTTTGCCACAGAATGGGAAGTGCATTTTAACTCCAGCCGCACCGGCGTTCGCCTGATCGGGCCAAAGCCAATCTGGACCCGCGACAGCGGCGGTGAAGCAGGGCTGCACCCCTCAAACATCCATGACAACCCGTACGCGATCGGCGCGGTCGATTTTACCGGTGATATGCCGGTGATCCTGGGGCCGGATGGCCCGAGCCTTGGCGGGTTCGTCTGCCCGGTGACGGTAATCGAGGCGGACCTCTGGCAACTGGGACAGCTCAAAGCCGGTGACAAAGTGCAGTTTGTCGCGGTGGATATTCCTACCGCCCGCCGACTGGCAGAGGGCCGACGCACCGAGCTGACCACGCTCCAGCCACAGGAAACAGACTGGCAGCCTGCGCCGCTGATTTCGCCCATCGTGATGACCTGCGGCGCAGCGGATAAACGCCTGGTGGCGCGCCTCTCTGGTGATACGCATCTGCTGCTGGAGGCTGGCGAGCCGGAACTGGATCTGGTGTTACGTTTTCGCATTCATGCGTTGATGCAGGCGCTGGAAGCGCAATCCCGCAACGGTATTATTGATATCACGCCGGGGATCCGCTCGCTGCAAATCCACTTTCAGCCGGAGACGCTGACGCCCGACGTGCTGCTGATGTGGGTGCGCGGTGAGTGGGAGAGGGTCTGCATGAGTGATGACCTTCAGGTTCCCACACGCGTGGTGCATCTGCCGCTCTCCTGGGACGATCCGGCCTGTCAGAAGGCCATCGAAAAATATATGACCACCGTGCGGCAGGAAGCGCCGTGGTGCCCGAGTAATCTGGAATTTATCCGCCGGATAAACGATCTGCCGGATGAGCAGGCTGTCTGGAACACGGTCTTTGAAGCCAGCTATCTGGTGATGGGGCTGGGCGATGTCTACCTCGGCGCGCCGGTCGCCACGCCGCTGGATCCCCGTCATCGGCTGGTGACGACAAAATATAATCCGGCCCGCACCTGGACGGCGGAAAACTCGGTTGGCATCGGCGGTGCCTATCTGTGTGTGTATGGCATGGAGGGGCCAGGCGGCTATCAGTTTGTTGGCCGCACGCTGCAGATGTGGAACCGGTATCATGAAGTCGCTGATTTTGGCGGTAAACCCTGGCTGCTGCGCTTTTTCGATCAGATCCGCTTTTATCCGGTTTCAGCCAGTGAGCTGTTGCAGATTCGCCGCGATTTTCCCCTCGGTCGCTATCCGCTGCGCATCGAGCACAGCACGCTGCGGCTGGCGGAATATCAGGATTTCCTCGCCCGTGAAGCGCAGAGTATCGGTCGGTTTCGCGATCACCAGCAAGCCGCGTTCAATGCGGAACGTGACCGCTGGATCGCCAGCGGGCAGGCCCATTTCGACAGCCAGGAAAGTGTGGCCGATGAAGGCGGCGACGCGCCGCTGCAGCCGGGCGAGCAGGGGGTTGAAAGCCCGGTTTCCGGCAATTTATGGCAGGTGCAGGCGACGGCGGGCAGCCGGGTGCGGGAAGGCGATATCCTGGTGGTGCTGGAGTCGATGAAGATGGAGATCCCTCTTCTGGCGCCGTGCGACGGCATTGTTCAGCAGGTCAGCGTGCAGCCAGGCAGCGCTGTACGTGCAGGGCAACGCGTGGCGGTGATTGTTGAGGATAATGCGGAAGGATGATGACAACTGGTCGCCTGGTGGCGCAGTAATAATCTGACCCTGCGCCTGCTGATGGTTCCAGACTGGCGGGCGCAGGCGAGTCCGATCACGGCGAAGGGCTATTCGCCGCTCGCGCCCAGTTGGCTTAACCAGCTGATCATCGCCTCACTGCCTGGCTGGCTCAGGGTGCGTTGCGGCCAGACAAGGTAATAGGGTTTGCTCAGCGGCAGGCAAAGATCATCCACTACCACCAGATCGCCCCGCGCCAGTTCCGCCGCGATAAGGCGTCGCTGCCCCAGCAGCACACCAGCTCCCGCGACGGCCGCATCAATCGCCAGCGAGGTCAGATTAAAGCTGAATGCGGGCTGCGGCAGAGGTTCGTCCATGCCTTTAGCCTGAAACCAGCTTCGCCAGTCCGGCAGAAAACGGCCTTCATTACCCCAGTCGAGGTGGATCAGCGGCGCCTGGCTTAAGATCGTTTCCGGCGTAAAGCGATGTAACAGAGCAGGACTGGCCACCGGCAGCACGTCATCATGAAACAACTTCAGCTTATCTGACTGCGGGTAACGATCCTCACCAAAGCAGATCACAAAATCGGCGGGCATCGCGGTGAAATCGACCTGAGAATGCGTACCGTGTAACGAGAGATCGATATTCGGGCAATGGTCGCGCCAGCTAGCCAGCTGGGGCAACAGCCATTTGGACGCCAGCGCCGGTAATGTGTAAACCGTGAGTTTTGGCGCACTGGCCGCATGGCGGATGTTTTGCTGACCGAGATGCAGAATATCAAACGCCTCGGTGACATAGCGCAGATACTCTTTGCCGGTTTCGGTCAGCATCACGCCGCTCTGCGTACGTAAAAACAGGGCGCTGCCGAGTTGCTCCTCCAGCTGGCGAATCTGCTGACTGACTGCCGCCGGGGTTAAGGCAAGTTGAGCGGCCGCTTTTGCCAGGCTGCCCAGTTCGGCAGCCACTTTAAATGACTGTATGACGCTGATCTTTGGCAACCTTGGCAATTGGGCAGGCATTAACTCTTCCTTATCAGGGCATTAAGTTTTTATCGTTACGCAGCGTTGCAGGCGACCGGTAGAGTAACATCACACCTGCTCATCATGAGAATTGTTGCTATGTCTGGTTCCCTTGTCCGTCTCGATCTTCATCCACTGGCCGATCATGGCTGGCGTCAACGTTGTCGTGAACAGTTAAACCAGTCCGGCGCGCTGGTACTGCGTCAATTTTTAAAACCACACGCTTTAGAGGCGATCATCGAAGAGGGCAATGCACAACGTCACCAGGCTTATCACACCCGCAGCAAGCACAATGTCTATCTGATGAAACCTGATGACGCTTTCAGTGCTGAGCATCCGCGTAATCGGGATGTGATCAGCACCAAAGGCTGCATCACTGATGATGTTATCGCTGCCGACTCGCCGCTGCGTCAGCTTTATAATGATGAGCTGTTCAAACATTTCCTGTGCGATGTGCTGGGTGAAAAAGCGCTCTATCCCTATGCTGACCCACTTTCCTCGATCAACCTGCACTATGCATCACACGGCCAGGAGCTGGGCTGGCACTTCGACAACTCCTCATTTGCCATCACCTTACTGGTACAGAAACCGCTGGCGGGCGGCGTGTTTCAGTATGTGAAAGATCTGCGGGATGCCGATGCCGGTGAGATGAACTTTGCCGGTGTCGACGCAGTGCTGGAAGAACGCCAGACCGTTGACGCGCTGGAGATAGATGCCGGGGATCTGGTGCTGTTTCGTGGCCGTAATTCCCTGCACCGTGTGACCCCAACTGAAGGCGAGGTCACCCGTATGCTGGCCGTGCTGGCTTACAATACGCAGCCGGATATTGCGTTGTCAGAAACCGCGCGTATGACCTTTTACGGCAGACTATGACATCATGGCGTGTCTGCAAGGGCACGCCAGCCGCGCAGAAAGATTTGCTGCGTGCGGAAAGCCACCAATGCACGCCAGTCCGCATCTTCTGGCCAGAACCCCTCGACCAGTTGCTGCTTTATCACCTGGCCGCCCGCACTGGCAGGGTCGCCATAGAGGTGCAGCCAGTGATCTTCACGCACCCGCTGATGCATATCCTGACCCTCGTAAGTCCCGCATTCCACCACCAGAGGCAAAATCCGGGTGTCAGCCAGTGACGTCAGCAGATAGTGCGACAGATAGCCTGTTGCCGTTGCTGTTACACCAGTTACACTGTCACGTCCGGCACCAGTAAACAATAAGGTCAGCCACTCACCGTAAATGACTTTGCCCCAGTCATGCGCCGGATAACGCTGCTCCGCAATAGAGAGCAGCATCGGATGCCCCCATGCGCCAGCCCCGGTATGAAGGTCAAAGCTGATGATGGTTTTCGCCACAGAGAGATGCTGTTCAACGATTGCCGCCATCGTAAGGTGTGACCAGCAGGGCTTCTCACCGCCGAAAAAAAAGCCGTCAGCAAAACTATACTGTCCGGCTTCTGTGACACGTTTAACCGCCTGCCAGCCCGCGCCCTCGAGTGCGTCGGCCAGTTGCCGATCGGCGCTTGCACGGTCGCCATGATAAATACCGTGCCACTGTGCATAATCCGGGTTAGCAGGAGGCGGCTGACTGAAATCGATAAAGTTACGGTTCAGATCAATATTGTCTTCGTTCACGCGCCGTAAATGCGCCGCGCCCCATGGATTGAGCAGATGAATCAGCAACAGCGCGGTATCAGCGGGCAACGCTTTTTCATCCAGGGTCTCGAGCCAGGCTATCTGGCAATCGGAACCATAATAGCCTTCAACGCCGTGAGTGCCGGAAACGACCAGCATCAGACGTGATGCGCTGGCCGGTCCTATCCGTGCCACGTCTGTATACAGGGCTTCTCCCAGAGGACCAGGCAGAGGATGCGGATACGAGGTCGTCTCAGCAACTTTGCTCTGCGCCGCTGCCATAAACCGCGCGCGCTGAACGTGGTATTCGGGCAATGCCATAGTCTTCATATTCCTGCGATTCTTCACGTTGAGCGGCTCAGGGATAAACACTGAATTTAAAATATTTTTTGGTGAGCTGGTCATAATTCCCGTTTTTATGCATCTCCGCCAGTGCCGTGTTAATCATCTTCAGGTTTGCCTCATCTCCTTTGCGTAGCGCGATACCCACGCCATCACCAAAAATCACTTTATCCACCAGGGTCCCTTTGATGGCGTACGGCTTGCCTTCGGCTGAGGTCAGGAATCCCTGTTCAGCAGAGACCGCATTGGCCAGGCTGCCATCAAGACGCCCGGCGACCAGATCCGGATAAACTTCCATCTGGTTAGGATAGGAGATGACTTTAACGCCCTCCGGCTCCCATTTGGTTTTGGCATAGGTTTCCTGGATGGTGCCCTGTGCCACACCGATCGTCTTACCGCGCAATGAGGCAACATCGGTCGTCAGCGTGCTGGCAGCCGGTGCCAGTAAAGCACTGGGCGTGTTGTACAACATATCGCTGAAAGCCACCTGCTGACGACGCTTATCGGTCATCGACATCGCTGACAGGATGGCATCAAATTTCTTCGCCTGAAGGGCAGGGATGCTGCTATCAAAACCCATTTGCACCCACTGGCACTTCACCTTTGCCTGAGCGCAGATGGCATTGCCCAGATCAACATCAAAGCCCTGCAATGATCCATCAGCCGCCTTGAATTCAAACGGCGGGAACGTAGGGTCAACGCCAAAGCGCAGGGTCTGCTGCGCCAGTGCCACGTGACTAACTGTTGTGAGCGAAAACAGTAATGCGAGGGATAAGCTCTTTTTCATGTTTTAATTCCCGGATGCAAATGAATTTAAGCGCGACATTCAAATTTAATAACATGCGACCTGTTTTCCTGCCAGCGAATAAACTGCAATCATCCAGATTAAAATCTTATGTTATTAAGGTACTGTGCGAATTATTTATACGGCGTTAATTTTTACTTAATACTGTGCATCAAATGACTGAGC
The DNA here is from genome assembly GCF_048452805.1 of Pantoea sp. K16. Lineage (NCBI taxonomy): Bacteria > Pseudomonadati > Pseudomonadota > Gammaproteobacteria > Enterobacterales > Erwiniaceae > Pantoea > Pantoea sp. K16. Next base: position 28,903 of record NZ_JBLWNV010000001.1, read on the forward strand.
CATACCAGGGTGTGGCGCAGGTCCGGGCCTGAAGCCGCAGGCGCTGGGGATGGGATAACAAGACAAGCCCCAGCGCCAGTTTTACAGGTTATCGCGCAGCAGTGATTTATCAGGACAGGGAATTAAGTAATGCGCCTGCGTTAAACTGAATTGTCATAGCCAGACAGTAAATATTTACCTTCCCGCGCTGCTTAAAATAAAGTTTATGGGGTTTAAATCAGTTCAGATAAATTAACGGTTAGCCCATCAGAATAATGTGATGGATGCGCTTATTTTCTGCTGGAGAGCGCTAAACGTTCATGCAGGAAATCTATAAACGCGCGTACTTTTTCTGGCACATGACGAGTATTAGGATAGAGCGCGTAAATTCCCTGACGGGGGAATTGATGATCGGGCAGTAGCCGTACTAATCCACCTTTTCCAATCTCATCCTGTACCAGCCAGGCGGGCAGAATCGCCACGCCAGCACCGGCTAAAGCAAAAGCGAGCAAAGAAGAGGCACTGTCAGCCGTGATCATGGCAGGCTGAAATGCGCTCATCAGCACAGACTCGCCTTCGGGCGTGATCACCTGCCAGCTGAGTGGCGTCGATAAACGGCTATGCGCAATCCATTTTGCTGACGCGAGATGTGAAAGATCCCGGATAGACGCTTCATTCAGGCTGTTGAGATAACAAGGTGCAGCGACCGCCAGGATATCAAACTGATCGATAAGGCGGGCGTGATGACTGGAATCGGCAAGATGCCCAAGTCGTATCGCCACATCGAAGCGGCCGGCAATCAGGTCGTCATTTTTTGATGAAGAGACGTGATGTATGCATAACTGCGGGTGTTGGGCTGCAAAGTCAGCCAGGGCAGGGACGATCACACGAGCGCCATATTCCAGAGTGGTTGTGATCCGGAGTGTCCCGCTTAATCCAGCGTGATCACTTCTCACATCCTCTAATACGCTTTCCGCATCCTGAAGAAGCTGAAGGCAACGATGATAAAATCTTTCACCCGTATCCGTGGCTGAAACGCGTCTGGTGCTCCTGATAAGGAGCGAGACACCCAGCTCCTCTTCGAGATGTTTAATATTGAAACTCACAACGGCTTTAGTTAACCCGAGTGTCTGAGCTGCACCTGTAAAACTGCCTGCCTCGACAACTGCGACAAAGATCCCCAGCCGTTGCATATTGATCATCGTAAACTCCGTTAACGAAATCTCATTGTCAAAATATCTTTGACAGTGTAACAACAGAAAGTGAATTTATCCCGATAATTTAAGCACCTATACTGCGCGCCTTACGCTGACCTGTCTGGGAAAAAAATGAGCTATCGTGTGCGCGTAGCCAGTGTCTATTTGCTGGGATTTTTTATTGATCTGGTCAACATGTTTATCGCCAATGTTGCTTATCCAGCAATTGGCAGACATTTTGATGCCCCCGTTAGCCAGCTGGCATGGATCAGTAATGGCTACATCTTAGGCCTGACGCTGGTCATACCGCTCAGTAGCTGGCTGGTACGGCGCATGGGCGCAAAACGTCTGTTCATGCTCTCACTGCTTATTTTCATTGCGGGCACTTGTGGTGTGGGGGCATCAGCGTCACTTTCTCAGCTCATCACCTTCCGATGGATACAGGGCATCGGCGGCGGACTGTTGATACCTATCGGTCAGACGATGACCTATGCGTTATACAGGAGCAATGAACGTGCGAAGTTATCGTCAGTCGTGATGTTGATTGCATTGCTGGCACCCGCCTTGTCGCCAGCTGTTGGTGGAATAGTGGTTGAGAGCCTTAGCTGGCGCTGGGTTTTTCTTGTGACCCTGCCGCTCGCGGTTGCGGCATTGCTGCTGGCGGGATGCTGGCTCAAAGCAGACAAACCGGCGAACTCATCTGAACCGCTGGACCTGGTGGGTTTAGTCAGTGGTTGTGCCGCGCTCACGCTGATCCTTCTCGGACTGACTTACCTGGGCGATGCTGACAGGCTTTATCAGGGGGCGATGATGCTGCTTGCTGGCGTCATTACTCTGGCGGCCTATGTATGGGACGCACTTCGAAAAAGCCATCCACTCATTAACCTGCATCTGATAAAGGATCCGCTCTTACACACCGCAATGCTGATCTATCAGTTTATACCAGGCGTGTTCACCGGCGTCAGTATGATCACTATGCTATACCTGCAAAATCAATTAGGTATGCATGCCAGCATTGTCGGCGCGCTCATGCTGCCATGGTCTCTGGCTTCCTTTGCGGCAATTAGTCTGACAGGTAAGACGTTCAACCTCTGGGGACCACGCCCGCTATTTATCACCGGCTGTCTGTTTCAGGCGCTGGGTATTGGCCTGCTGGCGTTGACTGGCCAGACATCGGACACCTTAGTCTTTGCACTTGCTTTCGCCTTGATGGGATTTGGCGGCAGCCTGTGCAGCAGTACGGCCCAGAGTTCTGCTTTTATTCACATCACCGACAGCGAACTTGCTGATGCCAGCGCACTCTGGAATATCAATCGCCAGCTCAGTTTTTGTCTCGGCGTTACGCTGGTCAGCCTGCTGTTCAATCTGATTGCGAATAGCAGCATGCCTGAAGAACACGCTTATCACCTCTGTTTTGTTATAGCGGCATTCAGCGCTGTGATTCCGCTTCTGTGTTGTTTACGCATTTCAAATCAGAAAGTTATTTCTATGCTTAAAAGGGACCAAAAATGAACCGTTATTTTAAGGAAGTACTGGACGCCCACGAATTGATTTGCAACTGGCTGGGTAACAAAGAAGCACATGATGAGGTTTGTGAGGAACTTTTAGCGCGTTTTAGTCCTGCATATTCTATGGTGACACCGGGCGGTGCCTTGCTGGATTTCACGACACTAAATGGGTTTTTCCGCACTCAGCGCGGTGCACGTCCGGGTTTAGCGATTGATATCTGCGACATGCAGATGGTTGCTGAGAGTGAAGAAAACGCCACTGTGGTATATAAGGAGTTGCAGCAGCTTCCGGGCCAGGAAGCCACGCTGCGGTTTTCTACGGTTGTGTTCGAGGTAAATGATGCTGGCAAGGTTTTGTGGCGACATCTGCACGAGACTTCGTTACCTAAGCCGTAGATGCTGTCGATTCGCAGTGTGTCAGGGCGCGACGGGTTGAGAGCAACAGCGTGCTCTTAAACCAGCGATCATCGCCACTGTATATCCTGAACCGATCGCCGTGAGAGATACAGTGGTGGTGAGGCGACGGCTTTATTGATCGTGAAAATTCCTCACCAGAGGCCGTTATACAAGGGGCTTCAGCAGGTTGTCTGAAGTCCACGGATAAGGTTAGCTTAGATCTTTAGCCTTTATGTTACCGCCTTGCCTTAAGTGCGCATAATCTATCTTATGTTAAATAAAATATCTCATACGTACTTCATTACCCTTTACCACCTTCGGCCTGCCGCCGATATTTTTGCGACAGGCGACCAAATACCTCTTCCGCGTTTTTGCTTTCGCCGCTGTTTATACCTGCGCTGACCGCTGTTTGCAGAGCATCAAGTTTCATCTGCTGCTCCCGTTCTTCCAGTGCCCTGAGGCCCGCACGGATCACTTCACTGGTGTTGTTATATCGCCCGCTTTCTATCTGTTCGCGGATGAACGCTTCGAAATAAGGACTGAGTGCTACGCTGGTTGGCATGATTCCTCTCCCGCTGAGTTACTATCAGTTATTAACTGTTAGTATTTCAGAGTTACTTAAAACCCTCCCACAGCTATGCCGAATATTTACCTGTGATGTCCAATGCTACGATGTTATCGCATCGCCAGTATCCATCGCAGGTCTGCGCTATTCTCCCGCATCGGTATTGTCATCTCGTGACGGTACAATTAACAACGCCCTATGTCGATTACTGCCATTATCAGTTATGGCAAAACATAACTGACTGACCAGTTAAGTAAAAACCCCAACAAGTTAGCTGGGGTTATGATGGGTCGTTACTCTTTCGCTATCGGCGTCTCGCTTACATCAATCTTCGTGTCACCCTGAATGCCCTTAATGCGTTTCTCAACGTCATTAACCTGCTCGCTGCTGTGCAGCAAGGTGTACGTCAGATCAAATGTTGTGCTCGCACCCGGTTGCAGTTGCTTCACACGTTTTTGTTCACGTTCAATGGTGACCGGATAGGCGTAACTGGTACCAGGTTCGATGCCGGTCACGTAGCCCTGTTTCAGGGTGTCGGTATTTTTCCATAAGGTCAGCATCGGGAGCTGACGCGTATCGAACTGAATGGATGCGCCGCTGTTGCCCTCTTTATTTATCACCGCAGCGACGGTCTGATGTTTGCTGTCTGAAAGTGGCTTGATGTTGAACACCATCTCATCGAAGTCTTTGGTCGGACCTTTATAGGTCTGCCACTCTTTTAACCCGGCTTTCGCGTAGTCATTGAACGGGCTGATGCCGGACATCGGTGCCAGGAAGCGTGCGCCCTCTTCCAGAATCGGTTTGCCGAAGTTGCTGTGATAGATGATCTGGTAATCGTGCGGATAGTCGGCATGGTTTGTTAACACATCATGCAGGCTGAAACTGTTGCTGCCTGGCACGTAACGCAGCTCGGTCATGGTCTGCAAATCAGCTTTCTTAAAGGTGCTCTCTTTAATCAGGCCGCGAATACGAATTTCGTGTGGTGCTGCATCGGCCACTTTAACTTCCAGCTGAGAAACCGGCGTATTCCCTGCTTTACCGTGCAGCGTATAGATTCGGCCTTCATCGGTGACCGGATGGCCGGTCCATTCGTAGCCGCAACGCACCATCATCTCGTTGAAACCATCCAGCCAGCCCAGACCGTTGCGGCTCTCAAGATTGATGTAGGCAGGATTGACGACCTCTTTAACCGGTGAATCCCAGCCCATGCGGGTGCCAAAGCCTTCAACACGCAGTAAGTTCATGCCACGGGTCGGGCTTAGCGTAATCGTCAGGCCGTCCTCGCTGCGGATCGTCAGTATTTTACTGCCTTCCTGCTTGCCGCCATGCAGGACTTTCTGTTCGATGCTGAACGGTTTGCCCTGTGACTTCAGCTCACTGCTGGAAATCTTCCAGTTTCCCTGCTCGGTGCCCTGTTCAGCACTCGTCAGCACCCAGGTTTTCGCCGCTGCAGAGCCTGAAACCAGCACTGCCAGTACCGTTAACGCCAGTTTAATCTTCATCCTTCACCCCATTAGCTGAATCGTTTTTTCATTCCGTAAGGGAAATTTACTTAATGGGACTGAAGATAAACGTGATGATGCTCACCTGTTGGGAAAAGGCAGCGACTCAGACCTATTATTGTGGGCCAAATCACAGTGATTACAGGCCAGAGAGGAATAACTACAGCGGATCAGGTGAAATTTGCTGACATTAGCTTTATTCGATTCAGCTAAAAATGAGGGATCTGATAAAGGACGGCTGGTGAAGCACCATAAAAAAAACACGAAAAAAATTCCTCAAACGCGCAACTTTTTCCATTTTTAAACGAACCTGTTATCAGGGACGTCAGACAACTCCGTCTGTTCGTCAATGGAGAGAGTAAAGCCAATGAAAAACACCCTGAAAACCCTGGCCGTCGCTACGCTGCTGGCACTGAGTGTTCCGGCAACATCTGCTTTTGCAGCGTTACAGGTCGGTGAAAAAGCACCGGACTTTAAACTGGAAGCCGCGCTGGCCGGTAAATCGACCACCTTCTCATTGCAACAGGCGCTGCAGAAAGGCCCGGTTGTCCTCTACTTCTTCCCTGCTGCTTTCAGTGCAGGCTGTACGCTGGAAGCACACGATTTTGCTGAAGCGACCGATGAATTTAAAAAGCAGGGTGCGACCGTCATTGGCGTGACGGCGGGTAATACCGATCAGATTGCGAAATTCTCGCAGCTTGAATGCCGTGACAAATTTACCGTCGCAGCCGATCCCGGTGCCAAAGTGGCGGCAGAATATAAGAGCACTATGGAGATGAAAGGTCAGAAACTCTCAGACCGTACCTCTTACGTGATTGCGCCCGATGGCAAAATCCTGCTGAGCTTCACCGATAAAAATCCTGATACGCATATCCAGAAAGCGATGGATGCCGTTAAAAAATACCGCCAGGCCAATCCGGCATAACTTCATCTTCAGAGCAGGTACATCATGCTGACTGCGATTGCAGCCGCCTTCCTGGGCGGCATTATTCTGAACCTCATGCCCTGCGTGTTTCCGGTGATCTCGCTGAAAGCACTGAGCCTGATCCGCCATCACGAATCACCTTCCCACGCCAGAGCCGAAGGCCTGGCCTTTCTGCTGGGCGTAGTCGTGACGATGGTCGCTCTGACCGCAGTTCTGTTGCTGGCCAGGGCGGGCGGTGCATCGGTGGGCTGGGGATTCCAGCTGCAATCGCCGCTGGTCATCGCTGCGCTGATTCTGGTGATGCTTGGGTCGGCGCTGAACCTGCTCGGTCTGTTTGAAGTAGGATTATCGGTTCAGCGGGTTGGCGAAGTGGGAGGCGATCGCGGTGGTTTAGTCGGTTCAGCTCTGACTGGCGCGCTGGCCATCATTGTCGCCACTCCCTGCAGCGCGCCCTTTATGGCCAGCGCGGTAGGCTATGCGCTTACCCAGCCTCCGCTAATCAGTCTGGTGATCTTTATTTCACTGGCGCTGGGCTTTGCTGCGCCCTTCACCCTCATCTCATTCTTCCCGGTGCTGGCGCGAATTTTGCCAAAACCGGGTGCATGGATGATCACGTTAAAGCAGGGGCTGGCGTTTCCCATGCTGGGCGCGGTGGGCTGGCTGATCTGGGTACTTGAACGTCAGGCGGGTTCGGCGGCGCTGGCTGCCATTCTGGCCTGCTGTTTACTGTTTAGTTTCGCTGCCTGGCTGTATGGCATGGCGCAGAAACGCCGTATGATGGGACAGCGTCATTGGGTGCTGCATGTGGCGACCGCATTCTTCCTGGCGCTGGTCGTAGTGCCGTTACTGAACCTGAACAGGTTTGCCGAGGCTCCGGCTGAAACGGCAACCGCCTCACAGGCTGCCGCCGCTGTGGCGTGGTCGCCCCAGAACGTTGATGCCATCAAAGGTCAGGGCAAGCCAATACTGGTGAACTTTACCGCATCATGGTGTATTACCTGCCAGGTTAACGATCGTACTTCGCTTTCGACGCAGGCGGTAAAAGCGGCGATGGCGCGAACCAACACCATTTATATGGTCGCGGATTCCACCAAATACAATCCCGATGTTGAACAGGCGCTGAGCGATTTCGGACGCGGTGGATTACCGCTCTACGTGGTCTATCCGGCTGACGGCGGTAAACCTGAGGTACTGCCCCAGGTGCTGACGCCTGGCATTGTGATTTCAGCGCTGAATCAGGCAACAGAAAAAGGAAATAAATCCTGAGATTACTGATGAAACGATTGCCTGGCGCGTGGCCAGGGCGCGGCGACAGCGTGCTGAACTGCTGATGATCGATGCCAGAAACTGATCAACGCGCACAGCAGTGGCCAGCATTAATGGCCCGGGCGCAGGCGGGTGACAGAGCTGCCTATAACCAGTTACTGAAAGCGATGGTTCCGGCCATCCGGGCACTGGTATGCAAAAAAATCCGTGATGAGGGACTGGTTGAGGATGTCATTCAGGAGACGCTGCTGGCGATTCATCGGGTGCGGCATACTTACGATCCGCAGCGTCCGATACTCCCCTGGGTTGCTGCCATCGCCTCTGCCCGGGCCATAGATGCGCTGCGCCATCGCGGCCGTCGCCAGGAAGTACAGGATGAGGAAGAGCTGCAACGGCAACCCGCTGCAAGTGCAGAGTCCTCAGCCGATACGGATATCCTCTCCGGTTATCTGGATAACCTTCCGCTGCGCCAGCGAGAGATCGTCGAATCCGTGCATCTGCGCGAGCAGAGCCTGGCGCAGGCAGCAGCTGAAACCAATCAGTCGCTCTCTGCGGTTAAATCTCTGTTGCATCGCGCAATGGTCAACCTTCGTAAATATGGACGGGGTCATCATGAGAAATCATGACCAGTTAATCAATCAGCTCAGCGCGTCTGCCCAGCCGGTGCAGCGCGTCTGGCCCACCGCCTGGCGCGTCGCGGGCTGGATTGCCCTTGCCCTGCCCTGTGGCGCGCTGACCAGCTGGGCATTTCACAGCCGTTTCACCGACTGGTCTCAGCCTGGCGCGTTTTTCGCGCTGGTTGCCCTGCTGCTGTCACTCATCATCGCGGGCAGCACGCTGGCGGCAGCCTTTACGCTGAGTATTGCAGGCAGAAAACCGATCAGCCTGCGCTGGCCGCTGCTGATGGCGATGATGTGGCTGGGGCTGAATCTGATCAATATGTCATCTTCAGCACCGCCATCGGGCGCGAACCGGTTGGGTGAAGGGATGCACTGCTATCTGTTTATGCTGTCGGCCAGTGTCCCGATGATGCTGATGTCCGTGTTCGCCCTGCAGCGCACCCGATCCCTCTATCCGGCGCGCAGTCTGGCGCTGAGCGGCTGCGGCAGTGCGTTTACCTCATCGATGCTGCTGTCGTTGTGCCACGATACCCATCTGCACGCCATCGATTTTTCTATGCATCTGGCTGCGGGCATCACCATCGTGGCGCTGACGGTGCTGGCAGGCCGCCGCTGGGTCAGGCTGGGAGAGTAATGGCACGCCGCTTCCGTTCCTCCTGAAGATGACTCCGCGCCCCGTTCAATGAAATTCTGTCAGGAGCGCGGACTGGGTAATTTTATGCATTCTCCCCCGCGCGGCTACGGCCCAGATCCAGGGTCAGAGAGACCGCACCGACGATCAGCATCAGCGCCATAATCAGTGAAAACGAGAAAGTGAGATGTGTGTAATGCGCCACGTAGCCAATCACGGCTGGCCCGCTCAGTACCCCCAGGTAACCCAGAGTAGTAATGGCAGGCACGGCGACCGCCTGCGGCATCACCGTCTGACGTCCGGCGGCGGAGAACATTACCGGCACGATATTGGCGCAGCCTGCGCCGACCAGGGTGTAGCCCAGCAACGCCATCGGCCAGGAGGCGATAAAGGTCACCATCGCCATGCCTGCGGCGGCAATCAGTGCGCCGCCCAGCACAACCGGTAAACGTCCCAGCGATGAGATAATCCGATCCCCGGTCAGACGCGCCACGGTCATCGCAATGGCAAAGCAGGTATAGCCCAGTCCGCCCAGTGATGCCGGAATGGCCCGGACGTCGGTCAGATAGACAGCACTCCAGTCCAGCACGGTGCCTTCGGTCAGGAAGACGGCAAAGCAGATGATGCCGATAATCAGTACGCTGCCGCGCGGAACAGCAAACACCGGGCCTTCAGCGGGGTTCGCGTAGGTCAGTAAGCCCGATGCGCTGACCAGCGTCATGATAATCACCGCCGCGACCGCCAGCAAACAGCCGGTCAGCACGCTAAATCCCATCGCCAGCAGCAGCGTCATAAAGCCTGCCCCGGCAATGCCGCCCACGCTATACATGCCGTGAAAGCCTGACATGACTGGCTTTTCCGCCTGCTTCTCCACCAGGATCGCCTGGATGTTCATGGCGCAGTCGGTTACTCCGATGCCGACGCCAAAAAACAGCAACGCCAGCGCCAGCAACAGCGGGTCGCTCAGCACCGATAGCCATGGCGTACTGATGATGACCAGCGCGACAGCGACCAGAATCACCCGGCGGCAGCCAAAGCGGCTGGTCAGCCAGCCCGTCACCGGCATCGCAATCAGCGCGCCGACGCCAAGACAAAGCAGCAAGGTGCCGAGTTGCGCCTCATTAACGCCGGTATTGCCGCGGGCGAAGGGCACAATCACCGCCCAGGTCGCGGTTATAAATCCGGCTATAAAAAAGATGATGCGTGTTGCCAGCGTGGAAGAGACGTTATTAGCCATTGCATTCCTTTGAGGGATGTCGGGGAGAGCTGACAGGACCGAGAGATCGCTATTGACTCCCTGCCCGGCAGTGAACGATTATGCTCACTATAGCTCGATTGTGAATATTTTGAGGTTTATATGCTCGATTATGCAGCTTTCCCGCAGCAGCGACAAGCGCTGATTCGTGAGATATTGCAGGACAAAGGACGGGTGGTCTGCGCTGACCTGGCACGGCAATTGGCTGTATCAGAGCACACTATCCGCCGCGATCTCCATGAACTCAGTAAAGAGGGTTTATGTAAAAAGGTCTATGGCGGTGCGGTGTTACAGCTTCAGGAGGCGGGCAGCTTTGTCAGCCGGAAAGCTCACGATCACGCAGCAAAAGCCCTGATCGCGCAGCGCTGTGCCAGCCTGGTGAAAGCCAATAGCTGCATCTTTATTGATGCCGGTACAACCAATCTGGCGCTGGCACAGGCGCTATCACCAGATTTGAATATCACCGTCGTCACCAATGCACCCGATATTGCTGCGCTACTGATCAACCATCCTGCTGCGGAGGTGATTATGCTGGGCGGGCAGATACAGAAGAGCACCGGCGGCGCGGTCGGGCAAACCGCGATCAACCAGATCCAGGGGATTCTGTTTGATCAGGCGTTTATTGGCGGCTGTGCCATGAGTCCGGAGGCCGGTCTGACCGGTTTTAACTATGCGGATTGCGAATTCAAGAAAGTTGCCATGGCGCAAAGCAATCAGGTCATTGTCGGGCTGACAGCGGATAAAATCCCCGCCGTAGCGCGATTCAGCGTGGCGAAATGCCGTGAAATTTCAACGCTCGTCGTGGAAGAGAAGCTCGATAAAGAACTGCTTAAGGCGTTTGAAGCGGAAGAGATGACGCTTATTACTGTCTGATACGGGGTGATTAAATAAATCGTGTCGCAGACGAACCCGATGAACGCACCCTGCCCTGGCTGTGCTAATGGTCGACAAATCCGCACCCGATGCTGCCAAATCCCAGGCTTTGGCGTAGGCTGAAAGCTGGTTGGTTTCACTACACAGGAGATCACGATGCAAAATGAAATGACAGCACAATGCCACTGTGGCGCGGTGGCGTACCGGGTGACGCTGAAGGATGGATTTAATACGGTGCGCCGCTGCAACTGCTCGTTTTGCCGGATGCGCGGCGCGGTGGTGGTATTTGCGACAAAAGTGGAGCTGACCCGCGGTGAAGCGCAGCTAACAGAGTATCGTTTCAACAGCAAAGAGGTGGGCCACTACTTCTGTTCCGTTTGCGGCATTTACACCTTTCATCAGAGCCGCTCACAGCCCGATCAGTTCGGGGTGAATGTCGCCTGCCTTGAGGGGGTTTCGCCGTTTGATTTCACCGATGTCCCGGTCTCCGATGGTATCAATCATCCAAAAGATGGCGGCGCGGGCGGTGTAGCCGGTCATCTGATCTACACCCCCACGCAATCCTGAACGATCGCAGGCTGAACTACTCCCGTGTGGGCTTGCCACTGAAGCGGGTAATCGGCTTCTGCTCTTCACGGTCAATCTGTTGTGAGAAGACTTCAAGCGCCGCGAAGATGGGGCGAAGTCCGCGCCACAGATCCTCATCATTGAGTAACCGGATAATGCCGCGGATGCCCGGCGCAGTTTTTTCCTGACGGGCCTCATCGCGCGCCGGTTTAACGGCCATCGCGGCATCGCGAACGGCCAACAGCAGATGATTAAACCGTTCTGGCGGCACACTGCCCAGCGTCATCATCAGTAGCGAGAGATTCTGCAGCGCGTTCTGCGTATCCGGCTGATTAAGGCCCGAAACCAGGATTTTCCCCACCTCGCTATTTGATTTAACCAGGTCGTTCGCCAGCCGCAGAAAACCGTGCTGGTGAAGATTTTCGATTAGCTCATCCATCGCCTCCCGGGCGGTCGGCTCGGTAGGTGTCGGCGGGACCTGATATTTCATCCGTTCTGCCATTAGAATTTCTCCGGTTTTTCGACATGTTCAGGCGGTTCCCGATAGCCAGCCTGCTGCCATTTTTGCTCTATCGGCAGGTGATCCAGCGGCGTACGACTGCCGTGACGGAAGTTGTGTAGTGGCACCGGATTAGGCTGCGACCGGCGATCAACGCGCTTCATATTTACGGCAATTTCTTTATAAGCTGGTGTGTTGACGTCGGGATCGTGATGTTCGCCGGTCAGGGCGTTGACGCCATCTTTGCCATGATGAATCGGCATAAACAGCACGTTGCCTGCCACTCGCTCAGTGATCACAACAGGCACATCCAGCGATCCGCGCCGCGAGGTAATGCGCACCCACTCTCCTTCGTTCAGCGCGCGCTCGGCGGCCAGCTCCGGTGAGATCTCAACAAAGGCATTAGGCGACAGCGACATCATGCGGCCACCCTGCCCGGTCTGATTCATCGACTGGAAATGCTCCAGCATCCGCCCATTATTCAGTAGCAGATTATACTGTGAATCCTCCTGCTCGGCGGGCGGCTGCCAGCTCAGCGGATAGAGTCGCGCTTTGCCATCCGGGAAATTAAACCGTTCCGTGTAGAGTCGCGGCGTGCTTTCGCCTGCGGCGCTGACGGGCCAGAGCTGGGACTGCCAGCCGACCAGTTGCTCATAGCTGACACCCGCGAAAATCTCTGCGATGCCTGCCGCTTCCGCCATAATCGCGCCTGGGTTCGGGTAATGCCACGGATGACCAAGACGGGCGGCGAGATCGGTAAAGATCTCCCAGTCGGGCCGACTATCACCCAGCGGCTTCATGGCGGGTGAAAAGTGCTGGATCCGCCGCTCGGTGTTCACAAAGGTGCCCTCTTTCTCCACGCTGGGCGCACCGGGCAGCACCACATCGGCAAATTCGGCAGTGCGTGACATGAAAATGTCCTGTACGACCATAAATTCCAGCTTGCTGAAGGCGGTATGCACCGAAGTGGCATCGGCATCCGCAAACGCCGTCTCTTCACCGGTGATATACATCGCACGAATTTTGCCTTCACCGGCCTGCTGCACCATTTTGAAATTATCAGCACCAGGCTGATCGGAAAGCGCTTCAGGCGAGACGCCCCAGGCGCGCGCCCATTTTTCGCGCACCGCTGGGTCAGTGACTTTTTCATAGCCGGGATAGAGATTACTAAGGCAGCCATAGTCGCTGGCGCCCTGTACGTTGTTGTGTCCGCGCATCGGATAACCGCCGGTGCCAGGCCGGCCATAGTTGCCGGTGACCAGCAGCAGGTTCGACAGCGCCGTACTGGTGTCTGCCCCGTGGCTGTGCTGGGTAATTCCCATCGCCCACAACACACAGGCACTGCCCGCCTGGCCGATCATTTCCGCTGCTTCAATCAGTTCTGATTCACTCAGTCCACATGTCTTACTGGCAAAGGCCAGCGTAAAGGGAGCTAGTGAGGCGCGGTACTCATCAACCTGGTTGACCCGCTGGGCCAGAAAAGCCTCATCCGCATAACCGTGATCGAACATATATTTTGCCATCGCCGAGGCCCAGACCAGGTCAGTACCCGGTCGGATGCGCAGATAGCAGTCAGCACGTTCCGCCATTTCATGACGGCGCGGATCAACGACCAGCAGTTTCTGACCGCGATGTTTGTGGCTCTGTTTGATGTGAGAAGCAATGACCGGATGGTTCTCGGCCAGGTTGCTGCCGACCAGCACGATCAAATCGGTCTGTTGCAGATCTTCAATCGTCCCGGCATCTCCGCCGTAGCCCACCGTGCGGAACAGTCCTTCTGTGGCCGGGTTCTGACAATAGCGCGAGGAGTTATCAACGTTGTTGGTGCCAAAAATTAAACGGGCGATTTTTTGGGTCAGATAGGCTTCTTCATTGCTGGCCTTGCTGGAGCCGATAAAGCCAATCGCATCGCCTCCATAATTCTGAGCGATACCCTGCAATCCTTCGGCAACCCGCTGTAGCGCTTCATCCCAGCTGGCAGGTCGGAAGCGACCATTCTCGCGGATCAACGGCGTAGTCAGGCGCTCCGGGCTGTTGACGAAATCCCAGCCGAACTTACCTTTAACGCAGGTCGAGATGCCGTTGGCCGGGGCTTCGGCGACCGGCTGAACTTTCAGGATATGGCGGTCGCAGGTCCAGATTTCAAAGCTGCAGCCTACACCGCAATAGGTGCAAACGGTTTTTGTGCGTTTGATCTCAGACTGGCGTAGCGCCACATCGATTTTCGAAACGCCGGTAATCGGCTCCATGCCGATGCTGTTTTCCAGCGTTTTAACAAAGTCGATCAGCGGACGCTTCAGCCCTTCATCCATCGCGGTAAAGGGGCCTGCATCTGGCTGCATGGTTTTTTCCAGCAGCGCATTGCACGGGCAAACAGTGACGCAATGTCCGCAGCTGACGCAGCTGGAACCGGCGATTTCCGTTCCGCCATCCCAGAGCACGCGAGGATGCGCCTGGGTGTAGTCAATCGACAGCGTCTCATTGACCTCGACATTCTGACACGCTTCGACACAGCGACCGCATAAGATGCACTGGTCAGGATCGTAGGTGTAAAACGGATTGGAATGATCTTTTGCGTAGGGCTTGGGCTCATGAGGATAGTACTGAATCGGAATGTGCATATCTGCCACGGCATTATGCAGCGTGCAGTCACCGGTGTTGTGTTCACAGACGGTACAGTAAAGCTCATGACGATTGAGCAGCCGATCCATTCCCTCCTGCTGCGCGGCCTTAAGCGCACTGCCTTCACTCTGCACCTCCAGCCCCTCTTCAGTGCGGAGCGTGCAGCCGCGAACCCGCTCGCCGTTGGCATCTACCCAGCAGACATCACAACTTTGCAGCGGCGGCAACGCCGGGTGGTAACAGACATGAGGTAGTTTTTTCCCTTGAGCATCCAGAAAATCGATTAGCGGTTGATCAGCTAACCCTTTTAACCGTTCACCATTGTAGATAATGGTGCAGTAATTTTGACTCATATAAGCCTCATGACGACATTGCGACGAGCTACCGAATGGAAAATCTCCCTCTATTTAAAGGGTTGCTTCACAAGCTTAGTGAGGATTAGCAGCCACGCCATGAATACCGCTACGCTTATCAAGGTTACTCGCTGACAGGTAAGGCTTTTTTAAATGTAATGACTTCTTACCGGGCAAAAACGGGTCAGGTTTTACCCGGCTGATCGTCAGAATCTGGCACAGAGGCTTCGCGTTGATAAGCATTGGCCGCACAATGGTGAAGTTTAGGGTTAATAACCAAACATAATGTATGTTGTAACTATATAATCAACTAGCTTATTTCGCTATAAGACGCAGTGTAATGATCGGCACGCTTATCAATCCGTCGTTTTGCCCTCAGGCAAATTAATTATCAGGACCGCCGCGAGTTAACAGACTACTTCCGAATTAATTACGTACCGCCACTAACTTATTCCAGTACATATCAGGCTGAAAC
The DNA here is from genome assembly GCF_048452805.1 of Pantoea sp. K16. NCBI lineage: Bacteria > Pseudomonadati > Pseudomonadota > Gammaproteobacteria > Enterobacterales > Erwiniaceae > Pantoea > Pantoea sp. K16. The sequence continues at coordinate 44,135 of NZ_JBLWNV010000001.1, forward strand.
GATTTAATCTGGATAACGGGTTTATGGATTATTTTAGCTATTAAACGGGACTATTCTCCTGGCCGTGAGTGAGCGAACAATTTATGGCATAGCTATGTCGATCAAATGACAGTTATCAGCATTTACGCCCAGAACAGTGGCGCTCCACCCCAGAGTTGACGCTCACATATTAGTCATACCTATCAGCCATTTATCTTAATTTTAACAAGCTGATAATTATAAGATGATAATGATAACTGTTATGGTAATATCCTGTTAACCCTGCCCGACACTTTCTCATCAGGGCCTCTTTACGCGTCATGCTTAATTAAATTATCAGTAAATACCTGGCTGAAACGAGGTCCCTATGAATCCCATCGTTTATATCGTTGACGACGACGCTGCTGTGACTGCTGCACTGCGTAATCTGCTCACTGCCGACGATTACACGGTTATCTCTTTTTCATCGCCTGATGATTTCCTGGCTCACGCTTTTACTCCCCTTCCCTGTTGCCTGATTCTGGATATTAATCTGCCTGGTGCAGATGGATTTGATGTCGCACAGGCATTGATCGATCGTGGCTACGCCATTCCCACTATCTTCTTAACCGGCTTCGGGACTATTCCGGTCACAGTGCGGGCGATGAAAACCGGTGCTTATGAGTTTCTGACTAAACCTGTCGATCCCGATCGTATTTTGCAGGCGGTTGCAGAAGCCTTACAAATCGCCGGGCAGAATATGGCCTCTTCCGAGGAGCGAAGGGAGATACTGGAGCGACATCAGACCCTGACACCGCGTGAAAGCGAGGTCATGCTGCTGGCGATTAGCGGCCTGCTGAATAAGCAGATCGCCGCCGAAATGGGCGTCAGTGAGATCACAGCTAAAGTTCACAAGCGGCGGGTGATGGAGAAGATGAAGGCGCGGTCGCTCACCGATCTGGTGCGGGCGGCAGAGCGGCTCAATATTGATCATACCCGACGCCGCTAAGGCCAGGCAGACACCTGGCCTCAATACGATTATCCAAGTGGCAGAGTGAACCAGAAACGGCTGCCGCCTTCCGCCCGGTTCTCTGCGCCTAACTCACCACAATGCTTTTTGATAATCCCTTTGCTGATGGTTAATCCCATACCCATGCCACTTTTCTTCGTGGTGTAAAACGACTCAAAAATCCGTTCACGCACGCCATCCGGCAAGCCGCAACCACTGTCCAGCACCTCAAAACGCAGCGTGTCCGGCGTCGGGTTCTCTGACGTCAGCCGCAAAAGCGCCGCGCGCGGTAAATCGTCGGACATGGCATCAATGGCATTGATCACCAGATTCAGCAGCACCTGCTGAATCTGAACGCGGTCGCAATAGATATCCGCCTTTTCGGCCTTCAGTTTCAGCTCCAGCGAAATTCCGCGTCGCTCCAGCTCCACCCGGGAGAGCGCCAGAATATCGCGAGCGATCAGATGGAGGTTTTCCGAGGCAAAGCTCGATTCATGATTGCGGGTCAGCGCCTGCAGGCCACGAATTATCTCTCCGGCACGTTTTCCCTCTTTGATAATTTCATCCAGACTGCTGCTGGCATTCTCCAGCATCACCGGTTCACGCTTTAACCAGCGCAGGCTGGCACCGGCATTGGCCACGATCGACATCAGTGGCTGGTTAATTTCGTGTGCGATTGAGGCAGTCAGTTGCCCGACTGTGGTGGCGCGCGTTACACGGGCCAGATCCGCCTGGGCCATGCGCGCGGCATCTTCTGCCTGGCGCTGCGAGGTGATATCGGAAATGGTGCCGAAGTACTCTTTCACCTCGGGGAAGTTTTCTACCGGCTCTCCGATACCTTTGATATAACGGCATTCCCCATCCGGCCTGAGCACACGGAACTCAGCCTGCATACTACGTCCCTGACTGACGCTGTGGGTCACCAGTTCGCTGATGCATTCATAATCATCGGGATGAACGCGGGTCAGAAAATCTGCCATCGACAACCCTTTTTGATGGGCTGGCAGGCCCAGAATACGGCCATACTCTTCAGACACCATCATCATGTCCTCTGCCACTTCCCAGCGCCAGGTACCGGTATGACTGATCTTCTCGCCGAGCATCAGTGAGGTTTTGCTGGCGCGCAGCTGCTTTTCAACCCGTCGCCGATGGTTGTTCTCCTCCAGCAGTTCAGCGTAGAGGCGCGCCGTCTCCAGCGAAACTGCCGCCTGAGCGCTCAACGTTTTAACAATGTGGGAGTGCTCAGCCGTGAACGCATCGGGCATCAGGCGATTCTCCAGATAGAGCACCCCAACCATATTGGCCTGCCTGAACATCGGAACACATAACACCGCAGCGCCCGAGGCCACCAGGTAAGGATCCTGACTGAACGGACTGAACTCTTCCGGCTTGCCAGTACGTATCTCCTGACCGGTACGGATCACCGCGGCCAGTACCGATAGCGGCAGGTCAGTTGCGACGGGGCGCTCTTTGACAATCTGCACCCGCACGCCATCAGCCGTGCTTTCTGCCCAGGCCTGCGTTTCCGGAAGCGTACCATCCAGAATCCGGATAAGCCGACAGCGCTGGGCACCGGCCCGCTCCAGCAGGATGCGCATCAGGGTATGAATCAACCGATCAAGGTTGATCTCCTCCGTCAGGGCGCGCACGGCGGTCAGCACACTCTCCAGGTCGTAGAACGAGGCATCCTGCGTAAAGGGAATGGTCGCCACTGCACTGTTTTGCATCGGCGTGGTCAGATGCGGATAGTGCTGCTCAAGCTGGCGCACCATCGCCAGCGCGCCCCAGCTCTCCCAGCTTCTCATCGACGCTTTAACGTAGGCATCGGCGGCGGTATCTAGCTGTAATGCTTTGCAGTAGCGGCCAGCCAGCTGATTCGCCAGCGCATGAATGTGCAGATATCCCCCCTGGCGGGAGAGACAGATCGCATTTTCATACTGTTTCAGCGCCTCGCCCGTGTTGCCCGCAAGACGGGCACACTCTGCCCTGAGCAGGGCATATTTATCAGCAAAGAGTCCGGGATTGAGGTCGGCCCAGCCCGCAAATTTGTCCAGATCGCAGCGCAGCGTGTTGCTGTCAGCCGCACCGGGCTGCAGACTCAGCGATAGTGCGCTGTAAAAATGCATATCCATCAGGTAGATGTAAGCGGGCACTGCGCTGGTCAGCGGACGAATTTCTGCAAAACAGCGCAGCGCCTCCCGGTATTCTGCCGCAAAGAAATGCGCCATTCCCCGATACAACCCCGCCCAGAACAGCACCATCGCTTTTGGGCCAGAGATCACGCCCGGCTCGCTGCCCGCCACCATCGGCAAAGCGCCATCGCGATCGCCTGCCCTGAACCCGTTGCTGTTCCGCAGTTGCATCACCAGCTGCTTCTGCATGACCAGCACGTTCTCAACATCGGGATAAAAGGTTTTGCGGGTAAAAGCGAGTCCGCGCTCAATGGAGGTCATGACCGACTCCAGGTGATCGCCGCGTGTCAGCGTGTTCATGATCTGATGACGCAACGAGAGGCAGGCAAAGGAACGGTCTCCGTGCATCACCGCGACGCGAAAACTTTCACGGGCACTTTCTACGGCCACATCCAGCGGCTGCGTCCAGATCCCCAGCTGATCCAGAGGCAGCAGCGTGCGGGCTTTATAGCGGGTAAAGTCATGCCGCTCCACCAGCTCACGGGCCACCCGACCACAGGCATAGCCAAAATGCCAGGCCTGATAGCGTTCGCTGATCAGCACGCTGAACCAGGCGAGACCAAACGCAGAAGCACCGGTCACGCCGTGATCCAGCGTCATCTCCAGCATCCGGCAGACCAGTAACAGATGCAGCTGCGGGCAGTCGTAGGCGGAGACAAAAATGGTGCTGGCCATCAGGTTCAGCACCGACTCAGTTTCCTGATCGGTGTTGCGTGGCAGGTGGGAAAAAGCCGCTTGCGGGGAATCGCCGATCCGCGCCCTGATCGCCTGCCAGGCGGCGTCAATCTCCGCGTCGTCCGGATCACGCCTGAGATGCACACCAAAGACAGCCAGCCAGGCGAGCGCAGTTTCCAGCGCCAGATGGTTGTCGGACTGGCGCATATGAATTTCAGCAGAGAGACAGGCTGCCATCGATTTTTCACTGAGCGTGCCTGGCTCACTCAGCAGTCGGGTACAGAGCTTTTGCGCGGTCGTGAGATTACCGTGCAGAAATTCGCACTCCGCCTCATCGATGCCCAGCATAAAGTCATTGCCGGTCACCATCCGCTGGCTGAGTTGCTGGGCGCTGCGCAGATAGCGCAGCGCCGAGAGATAATCCCCGGCACGTTTTGCTCCCTGCGCAGCATGTAAACAGAGGGGATAATAGCGTTCACGATCTGCGACACTAAGCGGCAGTTCAGCAATCATGCCGATGTGATAAGCCGCGCGGAACAGCGTCTCACTGTGATCGGCATTCGCCACCGCGGCCGACAGCCATGCCGCCGCCTGATGATGAAGAGAGTGTTGCTGCCGAAGTTCGAGCAGTAAAAACGCCGCGTTATGCACGCGGTCGTGGGTAAAGGCGTAGTTCCCGCCAGTCAGGGTTATAAAACGGCCGCTGACGGCAGGCTCAAGCTGCTGCTGAATCCGCGATACGGACGTCGCGTTGATATGACTTAACAGCGACAGTTCACCGCTGGCCCCCAGACAGGCCAGCGAACCCAGCAGCTGGCGTGTAGCCTCCGGCATCCGCGCCAGCTGATTTAATACCAGCGTCGCCACATTGTCGGTGTACTGACGCGCAATCAGCGCCTGGCTGTCGTAATGCCACTTCAGCGGGTTCTGACGATAGACAATCACCCCATCATCCACCGCCTGACGGAAGAACTCCTGCATCGAGAGCGGATTACCGCCGGTTTTCTCAAAGATAATCTGTGCCAGCTCACGATTGCCGCCGGGACGGGTATGCAGCATTCCCGCCAGCCAGCGGGTGATGCTTTTAACACTGAGCGGCTGCGGCGTCAGCGCCACGACACGTGCCGCTGATGCTCTGAGGCGCAGCAGAAACCCGGCAATCATCGGACAGGGCATCGACTCACCCTCCCGGAAGGCGAGCACCAGCATAAAAGGCAGATGCTCATTACGGGTAATCAGATTTTCCAGCAGTTGCAGCGTGGCATTGTCTGCCCAGTGAACATCATCAATCAGCATCACCAGTGGACGGCCCGGGGTGGCAAAGGCCTGGATAAGCGCAGACGCCATCTGATTAAACTGCTCGCGGGCGTCCGGGGCATGGCGCACCACCGGCTGCACCGTCCGGATATTCAGCAGCTGTTTTAGTTCAGGCACCAGTTCAATGGCTAAATCGGTATAGCCACCCAGCAAGCGCAACAGGCGAACCCGCCATTTGCTTAGCTCCAGGGCTGACAATCCCAGCAGATAAAGCGTGACCGTGCGAAACGCTGAGGCGACTGCGGCATAAGGTGCGGCAGGCGAATGTTGATCGGCCTTGCTGGCGGCCAGCAGAATCTGTCGGTGCTGCAGGGTTTTCAGGGCGGAAGCGATAATGGCGGACTTACCCGAGCCGGGCGCACCGCTCAGCATCACCAGGCTCTGCGTGCCGGTACGGTTGACCGCATCCAGCGTCGTCAGCAGCACGCGAGCCTGCGGATGTTGCGTGAATAGTGTCTCGGGCCGGAAACTGGTGCTGAACCGCTCCTGCAGACCGGGCGTGAACGGCGCAATGGTGTTTTCTGCGGTCAGCGTCGCCTGACAGCGGCGTAAATCAGCCATCAGCCCCTGCACGGTCTGATACCCGTCAGCAGGTGACTTTGCCAGCAGACGCAGCAGAATCACAGAGAGCATCAGCGGCACATCCTCTCTGACCTGTCCGGCTGGCCGGGGTGCGCTGGCGATGTGATGATGAATCCACTCCGCCTCCCCCGCATCTGGTGAGCCAAACGGCAACTTACCGGTGAGATACTCATACAGCACGACACCCAGACTGTAGAGATCGCTGAGGCTGCTGACCGGATGCGGCGTGCGGCCGGTATGTTCAGGTGACATATAGGCCAGCGTACCGCCTGAGACGCGCAGGCTGTTTTTTTCCGCCGACTGTGCCGCCAGCGAGGAGAGGCCAAATCCGCCCAGCCGGAACCGGCCATCGTCACTAATAAAAAAATGGCCCGGCTTGATATCCCCATGCACGATGCCCTGATGATGCGCCTGGCCGAGCGTGTAGCAAAGCTGCAATGCAACCTGCAGGAAGTCAGCGATTTCATCGGGAGGGGTCGCGAGGTTATTCGCCAGGCTGCGAAACGGAAACGTGGGGTAGATCAGCGCATAGCGGTTGAGGTAACGGGTGGTGCCCGTCGCGGTGATGGCCCAGCGGGGCGAAAGATAAGCGGCCAGCGCGCGCTCATTTTTCAACCGCTGCGTCGCCTGAAACGTGACGTCGTCACTCTGTCCGGTGGCGATTATCAGTGACTCACCTGAGTGACGGCGCGCCAGCATCCAGAGCAGACAGCCATCCTGCGCCAGCGGCGTCAGCGTGTCGAAATCTTCAATCGCGATCCCTGCGTCGTCACTCTCCTGAAAATTAACTGAAAGCATGCTCATCAGCGCACCTTTCCCTGAGATAACTCGCAACGGATCAGTGTCAGCAGCGTATCAACATCAATCGGCTTTCGCAAAAAAGTCACGGCACCCAAGGCAATGGCATACCACAGGGTGGTCTCTTCCAGATCTGCCGAGATAAAAATCACCGGTGGCAGACCTGCCCGCTGTTTCAAAATAGTGAACAGCTCAAAGCCGGACATGCCCTTGAGTCCGACATCGATGATCAGCATGCCCACCTCTGAAAGCGCATCGTCATCGCTCAGCAGCGCCTCACCTGACTCAAATAGTCGGGTCGAATAGCCGTCTGAATGCAACAGATTGCTGAGTCCACTGCGGACCGCGCGTTCATCGTCCACAATGACAATACGCTGTGACAGCGCCATGCAGTTATCCTCTGAAACGCCTCATCGTACGGCACGCGAGGACTTAAGGGTGGTCATCACCATCGGGTGGCGGTGTCCCACTGATTTTTGGCACACACTCATGGCGAAACCACTTCAGCGTCACCGGCTGCCGGCGGAACAGACGCGTACCCAGCGGAATCAACTGCTCGCCCACCAGCATGCCAAACAGCCCCACTAAAGCAATAACCGGCGGTGCCGGAGAGTTCACGTTGATCAGGGCATAGATTACCCCGGCAAGCAGCCCCACCGTGAGAGAAATAATGTAGGATTTCAACATGTTCAGCTTACCCGCGAAACAGGTGTAACAAACGGCGCATCGGATCGCTGCAGGGTGGTCGCATGCTCTGCGGGCAAGACTGCATGAACCAGCGCCCCACCCAGCAACATCCCCAGCAGCCCCACCAGCGCAATCGCGGGCGGAGCCGGTGAACGCACCTTTAACAGGCCGTAAAGCAGGCCAATCAATACCCCTGCAGCCAGAGAAAGCAGTAAAGGATTCATAACCGGACTCCTGTTATGCCTGCTGACCGGCAGACGTAAGCCGATCAGCAGGACGCCCCTTAGCGGACCGGTGCGTGAACCGGTGCCAGGGTACGGTGTTCACTTTTCTGACGTGACGGCGCTTTGTGTACCATGGTGTAGGCATAATCCACACCAATGCCATAGGCACCTGAATGCTCTTTGGCGATGTTCATCACTGCATCGTAAGTGTCACGGTTGGCCCAGTCACGCTGCCACTCCAGCATCACCTGCTGCCAGGTCACCGGCACCACACCCGCCTGAATCATGCGCTGCATCGCGTAGTCGTGCGCTTCTTTGGTGGTGCCGCCTGACGCATCCGCCACCATATAGATCTCGTAATCCCCTTCCAGCATTGCGCACAGTGCAAAGCTGTTGTTACACACTTCCGTCCAGAGACCGGACACCACCACTTTTTTCTTGCCGTTCGCGGCCAGCGCATCACGCACTTTCTGGTCATCCCAGGAGTTCATTGAGCTGCGTTCCAGAATGTCCTGACCCGGAAACACATCCAGCAGTTCAGGATAGGTGTGGCCAGAGAAGCTTTCGGTTTCGACGGTGGTAATGATGGCGGGGATATTGAAGACTTTCGCCGCCTTCGCCAGCGCAACGGTGTTGTTTTTCAGCACCTGGCGGTCAATCGACTGCACGCCAAAGGCCATCTGCGGCTGCTGGTCGATGAAAATAATCTGGCTGTTATGTGGCGTGAGGACTTCAAGCTTAGCGTTGGACATGCGTTCACCCATAGAGGTTATGTAACGGAATTTTCGCCAATTGGCGCGGAGCAAAAGGACGATCAGTGCAGGTTTAACGTCCTGCTGCTGGCTGTCTGGTCGCAGTGTAGGGCGACGGGCGAAGGCAAACTATTATCTCTGCGTATAACTATACGAAGGTATAGGTATCCCTCTGTATAACTAGACGACGCATTAACCCGCTCACCATAATCCGGCTTATTCGTGCCCTGTTATCTGCGGCACTTCCTGTCCCGCACTACGTCGGACAACCCCGTTGAGGAGGATCTATGGTTACGCTGGGTAAAGCAGAACTGATACTGACCCATGGCAAATTTCATACTGTTGACCGCAGCAATCCGGTGGCAGAAGCGGTTGCGATTCGTGATGGCAAATTCGTTGCGGTAGGCACACTGGCAGAGGCGATGGAGTATCACTGCGACGGCACCAAAGTGATCGATCTGAAAGGTCACACCGCCGTGCCGGGCCTGAACGATTCCCACCTGCACCTGATACGTGGTGGTCTGAACTACAACCTTGAGCTGCGCTGGGAAGGGGTTCCGTCGGTTGCCGATGCGCTGCGAATGCTGAAAGAGCAGGCGCTGCGCACGCCGTCACCGCAGTGGGTGCGTGTGGTAGGCGGCTGGACCGAGTTCCAGTTTGCCGAGCGCCGGATGCCGACGCTGGATGAGATCAACGAAGCGGCCCCCGACACGCCAGTTTTCGTGCTGCATCTTTATGACCGCGCCCTGCTCAACCGCGCAGCGCTGAAAGTCGTCGGCTACACCAAAGAGACACCGAACCCGCCGGGTGGCGAAATCCAGCGCGACAGCAACGGCAATCCCACCGGCCTGCTGATCGCCCGTCCCAATGCGATGATCCTCTACGCCACCCTGGCCAAAGGACCGAAACTGCCGCTGGAACAGCAGGTCAACTCGACCCGTCAGTTTATGCGCGAGCTGAATCGACTGGGTCTGACCAGCGCGATTGATGCGGGCGGCGGCTTCCAGAACTATCCCGAAGATTACGAAGTAATCGCTGAACTGCATCAGAAAAAGCAGATGACGCTGCGTATCGCCTACAACCTCTTCACTCAGCGTCCGGGTCATGAACTGGAAGATTTTGAGAAGTGGACGGACATGCTGACGCCAGGTCAGGGCAGCGACTATTTCCGTCACAACGGCGCAGGCGAAATGCTGGTGTTCTCGGCCGCCGATTTCGAAGATTTTCTGGAGCCACGTCCGGACTTAGCGCCTGGCATGGAGGATGAACTGGAGCGCGTGGTGCGTCATCTGGTGGAACATCGCTGGCCTTTCCGTCTGCATGCAACCTATGACGAGTCGATCAGCCGGATGCTGGATGTCTTTGAGAAGGTCAACCGCGATATCCCGTTTAATGGTCTGCACTGGTTCTTTGACCACGCGGAAACCGTTACTCAGCGCAATATCGATCGTATCAAAGAGCTGGGCGGTGGCATTGCGGTGCAGCATCGCATGGCATTCCAGGGCGAATACTTTGCCGAACGCTACGGCATTGAAGCCACCCGCCATACCCCACCGGTTCAGAAAATGCTGGAAACCGGCGTCCCGGTCGGACTCGGCACCGATGCAACCCGCGTCGCCAGTTATAACCCCTGGACCGCGCTCTACTGGCTGGTTTCCGGTCGCACCGTGGGCGGCATGCAGATGTATGACGTCAATGCCCGCCTTGACCGTGAAACGGCGCTGATGCTCTGGACACAGGGCAGCGCCTGGTTCTCCAGCGAGCAAAATAAAAAAGGTCGGATTCAGGTAGGTCTTCTGGCAGATCTGGCCGTGCTGAGCAAAGACTTCTTCAGCGTGCCGGAAGAGGAAATTAAAGGCATTGAGTCAGTGCTGACGGTGGTGGATGGCAATATTGTCTATGCCGCCGGATCGTTCAGCGCGGATGCGCCGCCCGCTATTCCGGTTCTGCCTGAGTGGTCACCGGTGGTGAATGTGCCAGGTCACTATCGCAGCGCTCCGCCGGTTGCGCAGAGCCGTGCGGGTATGATGCCCACCGTGCACCACTGCAGTGGCCCCTGCGGTGTTCATCGCCACTCCCATGAGATCGCCCGTGGTTCCAGCGTTCCGGTTGCCGAAGATAACGCCTTCTGGGGCGCGCTCGGCTGCAGCTGCTTCGCGTTTTAATCATGAATAACGCTATCACTCAATCGCCCCGCATCAACGCGGGGCTGTTCTTCCTGCGCCTGACCGGCAGCCTGCTGCTGTTACAGGTGCATGGACTGCCGAAAATTCTGCATTTCAGCGAAGAACTGACGCGTATAGAAGACCCGTTTGGTCTGGGACCGATGATGAGCCTGCTGCCAGCGATAGTGGCTGAAGTCATCTGCCCGATCTTTATTATTCTCGGCTGGGGTAGCCGGATTGCCTGCCTGCCGATCATCGCGGTGCTGCTGGTCGCGATGCTGGTGGTACACCCTGGCTGGTCACTGGCGGAAGGCCAGTTCGGCTGGCTGCTGCTGATTATCTTTACCACGCTGGCGCTGACCGGGCCTGGCGGCTGGCGAATCGGCGCGGTGAAACATCAGGGGGTTCGTCATGGCGCAGGTTAATGATATCCACCAGCTGGAGCAGGAGCAGCCTGAGGTCCAGGCCGCTGGCGAGATTTCGCCGTTACAGCCGCTACGCAGGCCGGTGTTCCGCATGCTGTGGATCGCCACCGTCGTCTCCAATATCGGTTCATGGATGAACGATGTGGGTGTGAACTGGAGCATGCTGACGCTGAGTGCCGATCCGCTGGCCGTGGCGCTGGTGCAGGCGGCCAGCAGCCTGCCGATGTTCCTGTTCGCGCTGCCATCAGGCGTGATGGCGGATATCGTTGACCGCCGCAAATATCTGCTGTTTTCCCAGCTATGGACCTTTATCGCCGCCTGTGGACTGACGGTGCTCGCCTGGACCGGCCATGTCACTCCCGAGGTGCTGCTGGTGGCAGCCTTCTTGCTGAGCGCCGGTGCCGCCATGAGTTCACCGCCATTTCAGGCGGTAGTGCCGGATCTGGTGTCGAAACCGGAGCTGGGTGCGGCCATTGCCCTTAACTCACTCGGTATTAATATCAGTCGTGCCATCGGCCCGGCGCTGGGTGGCCTGATCCTCTCGTTCACCGGTCCCTGGATGGTTTTCCTGCTGAATGCACTCTCAGTGCTGGGCGTCGCCTGGGTGCTCTGGCGCTGGAAGGCGGAGCCAAGCGTGCAGCGCCTCCCGCCCGAGCACTTCTTTCCGGCGGTGCGTGCCGGACTCCGCTACGTTCACGCGGCACCGGTGTTACGTAATGTGCTGGTGCGAACCTTTGCCTTCTTCCTGTTTGGCAGCGCGGGCTGGGCATTGCTGCCGCTGGTGGCGCGTCGTGAACTCGGCCTTGGCCCTGGCGGCTACGGCATCATGCTGGCCTGTATCGGTGTCGGCGCGATTACCGGCGCGGTGCTGCTGCCACGCCTGCGTCGTCGCCTGAGTTCCGATCGCCTGATGGTACTCGCCAGTCTTGTTTTCGCCCTGACCATGCTGGCTCTGGCTTTTGTACGTCACTTCTGGCTACTGAATGCGTGTGAATTTTTTACCGGATTTGCCTGGATTGCCGTGCTCTCGACGCTGAATCTCGGCGCACAGCGCAGCGCCGCGAAATGGGTGAAAGCCCGCGCGCTGGCGGTCTATCTGACGGTGTTCTTCGGCTCCATGACCGCCGGCAGCGCACTCTGGGGACAGCTCGCCTCGCACTTCAGCATTCCGCTGTCGCTCTGCATCGCCGCACTGGGCATGGTGCTGGCCAGCAGCACCGTCTGGCGCTGGCGGCTCGACCAGGATCCCGACCTCAATCTCGATATGATTGGTGATGGCGTCAACGCGCCCGCACTGGATATTCGTCATGAACGCGGCCCGGTGATGGTGAATTACGAATACCGGATTACTATTGATGATGCACATGCCTTTACCGTCTGCATGCAGGATATGCGTCGGGTCAGGCGTCGCGGTGGCGCCATCAACTGGTCACTGTATGAAGATATTTTGCAGCCCGGCATTTTCGTTGAGACGTTTGTCGTCGGCTCCTGGGTCGAGCATCTGCGTCAGAAAGAGCGCTACACCATCAACGACAAAAAGATAGAGCGACGGGTTTTCGCTTTTCATCAGGGTGAACATTCACCCGAGGTTCGCTATCTGGTGGCGCCAGCGTGACTGGCACACCATCTTTTCATCCATCACGTCATACAGAGGGCAATACCATGAGCACCTTTAAAACGACCGACGGCACACAGATCTACTTCAAAGACTGGGGCACCGGTAAGCCGGTTCTGTTCAGCCACGGCTGGCCGCTGGATGCCGATATGTGGGACAGCCAGATGAACTTCCTGGCGGAGCACGGTTATCGGGTTATCGCCTTTGACCGTCGTGGATTTGGTCGTTCTGATCAGCGCTGGACCGGTAATAACTACGATACCTTTGCTTCTGACATCAACGATTTGATCACCCATCTTGACCTGCAGAATGTGACGCTGGTGGGTTTCTCAATGGGTGGCGGCGACGTCACACGCTATATCGGCAGCTATGGCAGCTATCGCGTCGCGGCACTGGTGCTGCTGGGTGCCGTCACGCCAATCTTTGGCAAAACGGCAGACTACCCGCGGGGTGTCGATATGTCGGTGTTTGAAGGGATTCGTGATGGCCTGCTTAAGGATCGCGCGCAGTTTATCAAAGAGTTCGCTACGCCGTTTTATGGTACCAATGCCGGACAGACCGTTTCTGATGGCGTCATGACGCAGACGCTGAACATCGCGCTGCTCGCTTCGCTGAAGAGCACCGTTGATTGCGTCACCGCTTTTGCTGAGACCGATTTCCGTGCTGACGTAGCGAAAGTGAATGTGCCGACGCTGGTGATTCATGGCAGCAACGACCAGATCGTTCCGTTTGAATCCACCGGCAAAGTGGCAGCGGAGATGATTGAAGGTGCTGAACTCAAGGTTTATGACAATGCGCCGCACGGTTTTGCGGTGACGCATCAGGATCAACTGAATCAGGATCTGCTGGCGTTTCTTAACGCGCAGTGATGCAAAAAAACTGCGCGGTGGAAGCCGCGCAGTTTTCATTTTAACGGGTTGGATGATTCACTTCGTTGGGACGCAGATCGAATAACAACACCTCCGCTCCTTCCCCGTGACTGAACGACAGCGTTTTCTCATTGCGAACCCGCGCACCGTCTCCGGCATTAAATTGCAGGCCATTTACCCTGACACTGCCGCGCGCCACATGAATATACGCATAGCGGTCGTCCGGCAGAGTGATTGTCTGCTGCTCATCCCCCTGGAACAGTCCCGCATAGATGCGAATATCCTGGCGCACCCGCAATGCCCCGTTTTCACCTTCCGGCGAAATAATCAGTCGCAGATTACCGCGTTTATCCGCTTCGCTGACGGAGACCTGCTGGTAGCCTGGCGGGCTATTTTTCTCTGCCGGCACCACCCAGATTTGCAGAAAGTGAACACCCTCGGTGCCCGAGTGGTTGAACTCACTGTGAGTCACACCGCTACCGGCACTCATCAGCTGCACATCCCCGGGAACAATCACAGAGCCGGTGCCCATAGAATCTTTATGCTCCAGCGCGCCCTCCAGGACATAGGAGATAATCTCCATGTTGCTGTGAGGATGGGCGCCAAAACCGCGACCTTTGGCTACCCGATCATCGTTGATCACCAGCAGATCTGAGAAGCCCGCCTGCTTTGGATCCCAGTAATTTGCAAAAGAGAAGGTGTGACGTGAATTCAGCCAGCCGTGATCGCCCACGCCGCGTTGCTCTGACAATCTTTGCTCAATCATATTCTGCCCCTTCGTTGATTCGGGAAGTGCGAATGCCCTTCGATGGAAACAGCATATAAGTAAACCATGTAGTCACACAATGGCGTGAACTGGCAATGACTGTCGCGTTTTAGTAGACAATAAAGACGACGTTATGGCGGGAATATGTTTTGCGGATTAATCCTTCAGCTACTTGCTCGCACCACCAGCTCTCCCTGCATGATCACACATTGTGGCGGAGAGTCTGGCCGGATGATTTTTTGCAGCACCAGCTCACAGGCACGACGGCCAATCTCCCTGGAGGGCTGAGCCAGAGTCGTCAGCGGCGGCGATACCATGTCGGCCAGTTCACTGCCGTCAAATCCCACCACGGCAATGTCCTGAGGTATCCGCAGACCCGCCTGCTGTATCGCCGCCATGGCACCCGCTGCCAGCGTATCGGAAACCGCAAACACGGCGTCAGGTCGTGTCTCGCCCGCCAGCAGCTGATTCATCGCGGCTTTTCCGGCGCTGAAGCTTAACTCACTGGCGTAAGCGATGGCCTGCCATGCGAGTTGTTGCTCTTTGAGTTGATATACGTAGCCCTGCTGACGCAGGCGGGCATATCGGTAGCGGAGGTCGTGATTGATCAGCGCAATGCGCTGACGTCCCTGTCCGGCCAGATAGTGCACCACTGACTGCGCAGCGACGTCATCATCAATCCCGACGCAGGAGATCTGGCCATTATCATCATGTTCGGCGCACTGAACCCAGGGAGCCTTGCCTATCAGCTGGCTAAGCTCCGGCAGCTTGCTGAAAGCATCCATGGTGATAATGCCATCCACCATCTTGCCGGAGAGCAGTTGCAGGCTGGATCGCGAACGGGCAATATCCGCGCCCGAGTTACACAACAGGATGCGATAGCCATTTTTCTCCGCCTGCTCCTCAATGCCTTTGACCACCTCTGCGCAGAATGGGTTAGAGATATCGGAAACCAGAACCAGAATCATCGAGCTGCGCGCCGTACGCAGCTGGCGCGCCAGCAGGTTAGGCTGATAGTTGCTCTCTTCGATCGCCTCAAGGACTTTCTGCCGGTTAGCCGGTTTTACGCTGTCGCTGTTATTCAACACACGGGAAACGGTGGCAACCGAAACACCCGCCATCCGGGCGATTTTCTGAATAGACATAGCGATCCCTCTGTTTTTAACTCACCCGCAGAAAACCTTTGAATCCATGCCGCCTCAGACGTCGCGATCCAGACCCAGCTGATGGCGCACCGCAGGGGCGTTCTCTGCTAAAGCAAAATCATCAAAAGCGCGGTCAGCCACCGGGATAATATGCCGGCGGATGAATTCTGCCCCTTCACGCGCCCCGGTCTCGCCATCCTTCAGACAGCACTCCCACTCCAGCACCGCCCAGCCGTCATAGTCGTACTGGGCCAGTTTGCTGAAAATGCGGCTGAAGTCGATCTGGCCATCGCCCGGCGAGCGAAAGCGTCCTGCGCGCGCCAGCCACGGCTGATAACCGCCATATACTCCGCTGCGTCCATTTAACTGGTACTCCGCATCCTTAACGTGAAAAGCTTTGATACGCGGATGATAGAGGTCGATGAACTGCAGATAGTCGATGTGTTGCAGAAGAAGATGGCTGGGATCGAACAGGATATTGCAGCGCGGGTGGTGATTCACTTGCGTCAGAAATCGCTCAAACGTGACACCGTCATGCAGGTCTTCGCCGGGATGTATTTCATAACAGAGGTCCACACCGTGATGGTCAAAACTATCCAGCACCGGCAGCCAGCGGCGCGCCAGCTCAGCAAACGCCTCATCAAACAGGGCTTCATGGTGTGGCGGCCAGGGATAGAACCAGGGCCAGGCGAGCGAGCCGGAAAAAGTGGCATGTGCGCGCAGGCCGAGTTTTTCAGAAGCGGCAGCCGCACGCTTCAGCGTAGCGATGGCCCAGTCGGTGCGCCGGGCGGGATCGCCTCGCAGCGCGGCAGGCGCAAAATTATCAAAAGCGAGATCGTATGCGGGGTTCACGGCAACCAGCTGCCCTTCCAGATGCGTTGAAAGCTCACTGATCTCCAGCCCGAAACTGGCCAGTGTTCCCCGCACCTCGTCGCAGTAAGTCTGGCTGACCGCTGCCTGCTCAAGGTCGAAAATAGCGGGCTGGTGGCAGGGGATCTGCAGTGCCCGGTATCCCAGCCCGGCGGCCCACTCCGCCAGCCCCGCCAGTGAGTTAAAAGGCGGCTGGGTGGTAATGAATTGAGACAGGAAGATGCCGGGTCCCTTAACTGTTTTCATCTGTGACTCCTGATTTCAGTTACCGCTTAATCACGGTATTTGAATGAGAAGAAGAAAATAATCGCAATCACCGCAGCCGCCACGGCAGGGATCCACCAGAATATCGCCCAGCTCTCTGGGCTGGCGTTACCCGCCACCAGCTGATTGTAGAGCGCACCGGAGATTTGCGATCCCAGCAGCATGCCGATACCGTAGGTGAACATCACCACCATGCTCTGCGCCTGCCCCTTGACCTTTTCACCGGCGATCCGATCGGTGTAGATGAATCCCACCACAAAGAAGAAGTCATAGCAGACGCCATGCAGCAGAATGCCCAGATAAATCAGCGTGCGCGTCTCATCACTCATGCCCAGCGCAAACAGTGCATAGCGGACAAACCACGCTGTCATCCCAATCAGCAGCATGACTTTCACGCCAAGACGGCGGAACAGCAGTGGAATAATCAGCATGAAAACAATTTCAGACATCTGACCCAGTGACATCAGGGTGCTCACTTCCCGGATACCGGCATCCGCCAGCCAGGAGGCGGTAAAGGCGTAGTAGGTGCCGAGCGGAATAGAGATCAGGGTGGCACATACAGCGAAGACCAGGAAATGACGCAGTCGCAGCAGTGCGAAGGCATCGGCGCAGAAGAGATCGCGGACTTTTAACGGCAATCCTTTGGCTGGTGCCGGCGTATGTGGCAGCGTCAGGCTGTAGATCGCCAGTAGTACCGAACAGAGCGCCGCCAGCTGGAACACTGCCACGCTATCAGCAATGCCCGTTACGCCAATAAAGATCCCCGCCACGATCCAGCCGATGGTGCCGAAGACTCTGACGATGGGAAAGCTTTTCTCGCTGCTGGCGAGGCTGTGAAAGGCGATGTTATTTGAAAGCGCCAGCGTCGGCATAAAGCAGAGCGTATAGCCAAACAACAGTGCGATCAGCTGCGCCCCGTTCTCCGCGATTAGCGCCTGGGGCACGAACCAGAGAATCGCTGCGCCCGCCAGGTTCATCACCGCCATGACTTTCTGCGAGGGAAAAAAGCGATCCACCAGCATACCGAGCACAAACGGCGAGAGAATTGAGGCGATGGGCCCGGCCGAAAACGCATCCCCAATCAGCAACGGCATGTTGTGACGAGTCATTACCAGCCCCAGCGTCACCGACCAGCTGCCCCAGATAAAGAACTGCATAAACATCATCAGAGAGAGGCGCGGCACAAGCAGCTTATGCTGCATCTGCTGGCCTGCTCTCTCCTGCACTGTTGCAATCATGGGAACCTCACGAATAAGTAATCGATTACATTCTGATTGCTCACAACGTAAACGAATGCAGCCGTCGGTTCCTTCGCCGCGATCACAAATTATTAACTCTGCGTTATCACTCTGGAAATAACAAGGCGATGCCGGGCGGGCCGATCAGCGACTGGCATTAACTACCCGCGCTTTACGGAAGCGGTAACGCTCATACAGCACCGAGTAAAGGCCGCCTGCCACCACCAGAATCGCACCCATCACCGTGGTAGTGGTTGGCAGATTGCCGAGCAGCAGATAACCCACCGCCACTGACCAGATTAAGGTGGTGTAGTCGAACGGGGCCAGCAACGACGCTTCGGCATAGCGCAGGCTCAGAGTCATCAGAATCTGAGTGATACCGCCCAGCAGCCCACATCCCACCAGTAACGCCAGCTGATTACCATGCGGCACTTTCCAGCCGCCTGGCAGCGTGACCAGCGACGTTAAGGCCGTGGTGATAGCGAACCAAAAAGCGATGGCGCCCGGCTTCTCTTTGCCGTTAAGAAAGCGGATCTGCACCAGCGCACAGGCCGTACAGAAGGCCGCCATCAACGCCAGCAGAATACCCGCCGATGCAGAAAGGGAAAATGTTGCCTGGCGCGTCAGTGTGAGATGCCCGGAGAACATCACCAGAATGCCACTGAAACCGGTAAAGACCCCGACCCAGCGATGGTGACGCACCTTTTCGCGCAGAAATAGCGCCGCCAGCAGCACGGTAAACAGCGGCGCGGCATAGTTGATCGCCGTGGCGTCGGTCAGAGAAATGTAGAGCAGCGACAGATAACTGAAATAGAGACCACCGGTTCCGGCCAGCCCGCGCACAAAATGCCCGCGGATATTGCGGGTGCGAATGCCATCCAGCACGCTGCCCTGCAAGCGCAGCCAGATTAGCAGCGGCACCAGTGCCAGCAGCGAGCGAAAAAATATCACTTCGCCGACCGGTATCGCCCCATCGAGTTCTTTTACACAGGCCAGCATCAGCGTGCTACTTAATGCAGCGGTGATCTTCATCGCTATGCCAGCGGAAGCGTTCATACGGTTTTTGTTCTCTCAAAGGGAAAATAAGCAGGGGAATCAGCACACTCCTTATCCATAGTGTCATAATGTCGTACACCAATCTGCCGCGATTACTCTGCAGACGGCATTTTATCTTTTTTTGCCGCAGCATCACGGCATGAAGAGGCATGTAGTCCCGTTTCCCGGCTGGTACACTCTGCCTTCTGCCCTGCTTTATGGGCCTCTTCTCTTAAGGAACGGGAGTCACCGATGTCCACGCTGCGTTTACTGTTATCTGAATCCAACGATCCCTGGTTTAACCTGGCGGTAGAAGAGTGCATTTTCCGCCAGATGCCGGCCACCCAGCGGGTGCTGTTTTTGTGGCGTAATGCGGAAACGGTGGTGATCGGGCGGGCACAGAATCCGTGGAAAGAGTGCAATACCCGACGCATGGCGGAAGATGGCATCCGGCTGGCACGTCGCAGCAGCGGCGGTGGCGCGGTGTTTCACGATCTCGGCAATTGCTGTTTTACCTTTATGGCCGGCAAGCCGGAGTATGATAAAAGCGTCTCGACTCAGATCATCCTGCGCGCACTGACTTCGCTTGGCGTACCCGCGGAGGCCTCTGGCCGTAATGACTTAGTGGTGAACACCGCTGACGGGCTGCGCAAAATATCCGGTTCAGCCTACCGTGAAACGCCGGATCGCGGTTTCCATCACGGCACTATTCTGATGGATGCCGACCTCTCCCGCCTGGCGGATTACCTTAATCCGGATGTGAAGAAATTGCAGGCGAAGGGGATTACCTCAGTGCGCGCCAGAGTGACCAATCTGGCGGAGTTAACGCCGGGTATCAGCTATCAGGCGATCTGCTCCGCGGTGACGGACGCATTTTTCAACTATTACGGTGAACGCTGTGAGCCAGAGAGGATCTCTCCCGACGCCCTGCCCGATCTGCCGGGTTTCAGAGAGCAGTTCGCAAAGCAGAGTAGCTGGGAGTGGAATTTCGGTCAGGCACCCGATTTTTCGCATCTGCTGGACCAGCGTTTTGTCTGGGGTGGTGTGGAGATTCATTTCGATGTAGAACGCGGCGTGATCAGCCGCTGTCAGATTTTCAGCGACAGCCTCAACCCTGCGCCGCTGGAAGCGCTGGCGCAGCGGTTGCAGGGTGTGACCTATCGGCCCGATGCCCTTGAACCGGTGCTGAATCAGCTTATTGCGGATTTTCCGGAGCAACGCGCGGAGCTGACAGAATTGCAGCAGTGGCTGGTCGCCAGCGTGCGCTGAACATTTTTTTACTGGCCTGCGCCGATATCTGGCGCGGGCAAAAAACATCGCGTAAGCATCAGGCAAATCATAAACGCAAAAAACCCGCACAAGGCGGGTTTTAATTAATTATCAATATCAGGCTTATCTGCTGAGGCTATTGCCATCACGCATTGATAAGCACTATTGATAATTAAGGCTTACATAGGGACAACGTTTGCCGCTGAAGGACCTTTAGCGCCGTTTTCAATAGTGAATTCGACCTGCTGACCTTCGTCCAGAGTTTTATAATCGTTGCTCTGAATTGCAGAGAAATGTACGAATACATCTTTGCTGCCATCCTGAGGAGAGATAAAACCGAAACCTTTACCAGCGTCAAACCATTTTACTAAACCAGTCATTTTATTAGACATCGATAATTCCTTAATTTATGAGCCACAAAGTGGCGAAGATGGCCTGTCTTTCAGAAGGTAACTTACCAGGCTTTTAGGAGGAGACTCATGAATAAGGGTATCTTGTGATATCGCTTGCACTGAGGACTGCTTTACTAAAACTGCTTTGATAAGGTCTGTGTTCCAAACCGATGACGCTATTAAGCCACGCCTCGCCGACATTAGCAAACATTATTTTAATTTACTTTTAACATCCAGACGTCCGGAGCGCCCTTGTTGATTTTCCGAGCATTTTGAAATATCAGGGCTGATAGAATGATAATTTTCGCTGAACGGTCAGAGAGTAAATAATAATGCGGTTAATTATTGCTGAAAAATAATACGGCGGCCCTGTACTAATAAAGCGCAGCGATAAACAGTATCGCTGCGCCCTGCTTTATAGAACTCAGGCCAGTTGAGTCTGCTGACGGGCAGCATGTCGCGCCGTGAGCACAAAGACCATCAGACCGGCCACGCCCAGCGCAACACCCACCCACGCGGTGGAGATCCAGCCATAGCCCAGCGACACCGTCAGGCCCCCAAGATACGCGCCCATCGCATTGGCAATGTTCAGCGCCGAGTGATTCATCGCAGCCGCCAGGGTTTGCGACTCATTGGCGACATCCATCAGGCGAATCTGCAATGACGGCAGCAACACTGAGCAGGTGCCGATCAGGAACGTAGCCAGCAGGCCAGTTGCCACATGCTGAACCAGCACCGGGAAGGCCAGCATCACCAGCACGTTCCATAACAGCGTCCAGCCAATAATATTCAGCACCGGGCCATCAGCCAGACGGCCACCCACCAGATTACCGATGATCATTCCCAGCCCAAACGCCACCATCGCCCAGGGGATCAGCGAGGGGGAGATGCCAGCAATGTTAATCAGCGTCGGCGCGATATAACTGAAGATAGCGAACATCCCGCCAAATCCTACCGCCCCCACCAGCAGGGTCAGCAGCACCTGCGCGTTTTTCAGCGCGCCCAGTTCCCGCAGCGGATGCGCATCCACATCGCCAGGCGTGTAAGGAACATAGCGGCCAATCAGCAGGCAGGTCAGCAGTCCAATTGCGCCCACAAAGGTGAACACCACGTGCCAGCTAAATAACTGCCCTATCCAGGAGCCCAGCGGTACACCAATCAGGGTCGCTACCGTCAGTCCCAGCATCAGTGACGCCAGAGCGCGGCCACGACGTTCAATCGGCACCAGCGAGGCGGCTACCAGCGACGCCACACCAAAGTAGGCGCCATGAGGCAGCCCGGTCAGAAAACGCGCCACGAGCAGGCCGTGATAGCTGTCGGCCATCGCGCTGGCAACATTACCGATACTGAACAGCGCCATCAGGATCAGCAGCAGCGATTTACGTGCCATTCGCGCCGCCAGCACCGCAATAAACGGCGCACCGACCACCACGCCCAGTGCGTAACTGGCGATGGCGTTGCCCGCCTGCGGCTCGGTAATCGCAAGGGAGCGTGAAACATCTGGCAGCAGGCCCATCATGATGAACTCACCGGTACCGATGCCAAAGCCGCCCAGCGCGAGGGCCAGTAATGCCCAGCGGACAAAACCGGCATCGTCGGTTTTATGATTTTTTCTTAACAAAATTGATTCCCAATGGCCAGAACTGAAAAAACTGAAGTGAGGCGGAGAGAGAAAGCAGAGCGTGTTCCCGTCCGGTTGAAGCGGGCAGACTATAAAAAGTCAGGCTGCGCTTAGCAACCCATTTATGTGATCTGGCGCACAGTGAAGGCTGCGGGAACGTGGGTCTTTATCCGTGCAACTCTGGCGCATAGCGACCTGTTTAAGATCACAATCCGGGAAGCTACGCAGGCCTGAGTCGTGAATCTCTGTTTAACTGACCTCTCAGCGCTTCTTTTGAATAACAGGATCAGCAGATGACGACCAGAGTTATCCTTCTTACCGGTGCCAGCGGGCGCATCGGGCGCACTTTCTTTGCGGCCAGCCAGAACAACTACCGTTTTATCCTGACCGATTTACGTGAGCCGGATTACGCGATACCCGCACCCCATCGTTTTATTGTGGCGGATCTGTCACAACCTGGTGCGGCGGAGAAATTACTGGCTGAAGAGCCTGTCGATACCGTCATCCACCTCGCCGGTATCCCGGATGCGCAGGCCAGTTTCGACGATCTGCTGCCCGCCAATATTCTCTCTACGACCTGGATACTCAAGGCAGCAGCTGAGCACCGCTGTCGTCGTCTGGTCTTTGCCAGCAGTGCGCAGACCATTGAGGGCTACCCGGCGGATGTCCAGATACATCCCGGCATGGCCGTCTCTCCCGCGAATCTGTATGGCGTCACCAAATGTTATGGTGAAGCACTTTGCGCCTTCTATGCCAGCCAGCACGGGTTGAGCTGTGTGGCGCTGAGAATCGGGGCGTATGAACCTGCACTGGATAACAGCCTGCATAATGCGAGGGATTACAGCGCATGGCTGAGTCCGGAAGATGCCGTCAGATTGCTGACTGGCGCTGTTGAGGCAGAGAAGATCACCTTCTTTATTGGCTACGGCATTTCCGATAACCGCTTTAAGCGCTTTGATCTGACACAGACGCGAGAAGTGCTGGGCTATACGCCGTCTGATAACGCTTTCAGAGCATTTGCGCCAGGTGAGCTGGATTATTAGCCCCTCCCCTGAGCCGTGATCGCTTTCGGTCCCGAGTCGGCTCGTTAATTCTTCACCTCCGTTGCCGCCGGCCCGTCCGGCGGCTGCTTGAGCCCTCAACTGAGACAACGCCCAAAAGAAGGCAGCGGCTGAATCGGCCAAATCAGTGTGTGCCGGTATTCACCCGGCGACCTATGTCTTTCAGCTGGGAATATTTTTCCAGCAGTTGTGGGCCATCATCCAGGCTCATGGCAAACATCCACATATAGGTCATCACCGAATAGATGTGACCCGCATTGGTCCCGCCACGGTTCGACATTACCGCAATGGTGACAGCAAATAGCAGCGCTGCCACGCTACCGATGGCCAGATAACCCCAGGCTTCCCGATCGGAGAGACGGAGCACACCGCTCCGGCGCATATTATCCGGCAGATTTCATCTGTCGGTGTCACCATCTGCCGTAGGGATAGGTTTTCTCTTTGATAAATGCTGGCGTTTCACCGTAATAAACATACCCGTTGGGATGCTCCGTGATCCCTTTGCAAGCATCCAGTTTATCCCCGGACAGCGTGGTGATTTTTACCGGTTTGACTGGCATATTAGCGGCCGGGCCGCTGTTCTGGAGCCAGATGCGCACTTTGCCTTCCGGTGCCAGACCAAACAATAATGTTTTATACCAGGCACTATTTCCTCTCCGATCTTTGCCGGTTGGTACCGACATATTTTCCCGCAGGGCAGATGAGAAGGTGATTCGCGTCTCGTAGGTCTTTTTATCGATAACCGAATCCCAGCAGAACAGCATCAGCGCCGGTGGATGCCGGGCTTTATTAAACTGAGCATGCATCCTGACCCGGTTATTCCATATCTGAGTTGTATCCGGATCCCCTGGAGTGCTGTCCAGCGTTCTGTAAGTGGATACAACTTTCTCGTTGTCGATAATCAGCGCTTTTGTCACCACCGCCGGTAATGCCTTGGGGGTGAAAAACGCAAAACCGACCTCACCGTAGGGCATTTCACCGGTGTCTTCCGGCGTCTGCGCTTCGCCTGACCGACAGCCGCTGACCATGACCATGACCAGCAGGGGAAAAACTGCGTTCAGCCTCATACCTTTTTCCCGTCCATGCTGTAGACGGAACGTTTCCACTGCTCATCCGGGCGGTTGATAAAGCCAATCAGCTCTGAGGGCGATGCGCCCCCGTGAATGAAGCCGTCCGTATTGACCACGATGGCATTCCAGTTGGCCGAACAGTGAATATACCTCTCCGCAATAACGTCCAGCTCATCCTGACTGAACGCTTGATAGGCATAGGTACGCCAGGTATTACGCCCCGGGCTTGATGGATCAACCAGGGACCGTAAAAAGGCATTCACTTCACGGTCAAATACCCCGTCCTCCCCGATGAGAAAGGGCTGGCCGTCAATAATACCCAGCCGCTCAGCCACCTCCGCCAGTTCAGGTGTACGGCTCAGGTCGGTAAAAACCAGCATGATGATTGCCCTCCAGACAGACAACACATAAGCGCCTAAACCCGGCCTGCATGTGTCGTCAGGCGGGTATCAGAAGCAATCGCTACCAGTTGCCGTAGGGATAGGTTTTCCCTTTTACAAATGCTGGCGTTTCACCGTAATAAACATACCCGTTGGGATGGTCCGTAATCCCTTTGCAGGCATCCAGTTTATCCCCGGACAGCGTGGTGATTTTTACCGGTTTGACTGGCAGGTTATCACCTCCTGCGCTGTTCTGAAGCCAGATACGGACTTTACCCTCTGGTGCCAGCCCTAACAGTAATGTGTCATACCAGGCCATATTACCTCTTCTGTCCCTGCCGGTTGGCACCGACATTTTTCCCCGAAGGGCCGGTGAGAAGGTGATGCGCGTCTCGTAGGTCTTTTTATCGATAACCGAATCCCAGCAGAACAGCATCAGCGCCGGTGGATGCCGGGCTTTATTAAACTGAGCATGCATCCTGACCCGGTTATTCCATATCTGAGTTGTATCCGGATCCCCTGGAGTGCTGTCCAGCGTTCTGTAAGTGGATACAACTTTTTCGTTGTCGATAATCAGCGCTTTTGTCACAACCGCCGGTAAGGCCCGGGGAGAGAAAAATGCAAAATAAACTTCACCGTAGGGCATTTCTCCGGTGTCTTCCGGCGTCTGTGCCTCTCCAGCCCGGCAGCCGCTGACCATCACCATTATCAGCAAGGGGAAAAATGTTTTCAGCTTCATACCTTCTTTCCGTCCATGCTGTAGACGGAACGTTTCCACTGCTCATCCGGCCGGTTGATAAAGCCAATCAGCTCTGAGGGGGAGGCGCCACCGTGAATAAGGCCGTCAGTATTGACCACGATGGCATTCCAGTTGGCCGAACAGTGAATATACTTCTCCGCAATCACGTCCAGCTCATCCTGACTGAACGCCTGTGGCGTCTGACCGCTGCGTGCTGCCTTACCCATCACCAGCGCTTTGTCACACAGGGAAGACAGTTCATCAGAAAGAGTCATGTTCGGATTAGCCGGGTCGACAGAGTCAAACACCACCCCGGCTTCCCGTGCGGCCTCAAGCATCACCCTCAGCACCACGCGGGACCAGTCGTTTCTGACGGTCCGTCCGCGCATGGTCAGCGCCGCAAAGCTGCGCTTCTGCATCTGGCCGTACCGGTCCGGAGGAAGCCTGTCGTCATGCCATG
This sequence comes from Pantoea sp. K16, assembly GCF_048452805.1. NCBI lineage: Bacteria > Pseudomonadati > Pseudomonadota > Gammaproteobacteria > Enterobacterales > Erwiniaceae > Pantoea > Pantoea sp. K16. Next base: position 69,713 of record NZ_JBLWNV010000001.1, read on the forward strand.
TTTCTGCCGATATTTCATTTGTCCGCAGCAGCGGGGCCAGACAGGGCGACTTATCCAGAGTCTGCAACTGCGCTACTGCCTGCCGGTAAGCCTGCGTCTTTTCACCGGGCTGGCTGTACGGCACCGTCTCCGTTGCCGGGCGGGTCAGAAACAGGTCTTCCTTCGTGACGGGCAGATAACCGCCGCCGATATCGGAATGCACGCCGGGCAGCGCCAGCTCCGGCCAGGCCGGTTTCACGCTGTTAAGCGCAAAGTTAAAGCGGCACTCGTTCGCAGCGGTGATATGAAAAACCTTCTCTGCCACGCCGGGACGCAGGGTGAGTTTCACGTTCCCGGTATCCGCACTGTGCGGGTTCAGGCCATTAACCGGCGTACCTATCGCAGCAACGGTATCAAAGATGCCGATGAAGCGGGTCTTTCCTGAAGGAGAACCATTGAAAGTGATGCCCGTCATGGCCTGGCGGATGGCGCTGATAATGGCCGGGTCTTCTGACTGGATGCGGTTAGCAAAATGACGGGCTGCGGCTGCTCCGCGACTAAAGCCAAAGATGTCAAACTGAAGACAATTTATAACAATCTCACAGCCTGATTTGCTTCGTATATCCTCTGCAGCGTCTGAAATAGCTTTCACTAACTGAGATACGGCGTGGTTGGTTTTAGCAGCAACCCCTGTGTCGGATATACCAAATCCCTGGCCCAGCTTGTTGTCGGGTTTACCGGCTTCGGTACCAATACCATCAATGTAGATGCCTACCTGAACATCTGAATCGTTACCGGATATGGTTTGTTTATACAGTGTGCTCAGCCAGTGAATATTGGTGTAGTACCCGGTATAGCTGGTTGCGCCTGTACCCGACACGCCAAAATTTTCACGGGCGCATTTTGCCAGAATGGACTCGGCTTCCGGATCGTTCAGGTTGTAATGACCTGCGGTATAGGCCTTCAGCATGTTCTGCGTGTTAACGGCATTGTTGCCGGTACCGTCGAAGAACACGCCTATCGTCAGCGTGATCTCCCGTTTCTTTTTCTTTGCCGCCTGAGCATGTTGTTCCGGCTCCGGAGCGACTACCGGTGCCATCCGGGCTTTTGCCGCCGAAAGCTGCGGTATCGTACTAGGGGCAATCAGAAAATTGGTTCCCTGCGGGCACCCGCAAACGATCTCTGAGCCATCCACCGCCACAGCGGCGCTGTTTGAGTGCCGGTGATCGCCACTCACAATGATCCCTACTTCCCCGCACTTTGGGCAGGGGGTGGTTTTGTCACCGATATAGAGTTTCAGCAACCCCATGACCGACATACCGGGGCGGGTCGCGATACACTGCGCCCCTGTGGAAGTCTTATCCCCGTGCAGACCGACGTTTTTACCGTGAATGATACAGCCTCTTCGGGTCATCGGCTCAGCCCTCTGCCGGTAAAAAATCAGCATCCATCGGCAGACCTTTCAGCTCATTCAGCGTACATCCCGCCTGCGGGGTGCTGATAATCACATCACCGTTACTCAGCCGGCTGCCGACCAGCGCGATACTTTTACCGCCTTTCTGGAATTTCGCACCGCTGCCGGTGGCAATCCGGGCGGTGGTGCCGTCAGGATAAACCACCTCATCACCTTCCAGCGCAACGCTGACCTTCTGTCCGTCCTCAGGCGCTATTTCAGAGCCGTTCCAGGCTGCACGTACCACCCCGCCGCGGTGTGTCAGCGCCCCGTCAACCGCGATCCGGTAAATCGCCACCACCGGATGTTCAAGCAGAAATGCCTCCTGCTCTTCAACTGTCTGACGGGCACCTTCAGGCATCCCGGCCTTTTTCTCCGTCGAAAATGGCGGACGCGCCAGTAAGGTAGCTAATTCCGGGGTCAGTACGTTGGTATATTGCGGTTCCATGTCAAATCCCTTTTTTTCCTGTGATAAACGCGTCAGCAAAAGCTATGCGACGGCAGGCATCTCCCATAATGAGATACTGCAGGTTTACACAGGAATGATGGATATAAATTGAGCACAATCAATACAGCACGAGACATTAGTCATTTAAAGAATATAAGCCGGGCTATGTCCTGTCTGATAAAGCTTTAGGGCATTTTCGCTATGTGAACTGGATTATTAACCCGCCCCTGACGCAGCGATGGCTTCTAGTCCGGCAATGGCTGTGTATTCCTCCCATTTGTTGCCGCTGGCCTGTCCGGCGGCTGCTTCAGCTCTCTACAGAGTCAGCATCCTTAACAAAGCAGTGGCTGCTTAATCTGTTCGAAAGTCATCTGCCGAGCGCACCGGATGCAACCTGGCAACTTTATGCTTCATTCTGGCAGATGGCTGCGCATCACGAAGCCTATGCCGCGCTGGCAGAACAAATGACGGGAGCGTGGCAGGCGCTGGTGGAGGAGATAATTAGTGACGGCGTCACAGATGGAACGCTGCGTTGTGCCGATATACCGCGCACCGCCCGGCAAATCAGTGCGATGCTTAACGGCTATGCCGATTTGCTGACCATCAATCCGTCGGAGAAAAAGGCAAGCGAAGGGATGGCTGACTTAACGCAGTTTATTGATCATCTCCTGTCGTAACGTGGATCTGACGCGTTATAAAGGCTTTAACAACGCCAGATTTTAATTAAATGTTAATAAAAGGTTTATTATTTTAATTAGTCTGCGCTTTTAACCCGCTATAAATGCAGCTTCTTCAGTCAAACTGACTTATGCTTTTTCCATCTGAAAAGGCCCCTTTTTGATAGCGTTTTGCCCCGGAAACAGCTATTTACACAGATTATTATCATTGACTTAGCACGCCCCGCGCCGGGTAAGCTGGTGTTTTTACGCCACTTATTAACAACGGACTAGCGAAGCGGCAATAATGTATACGTTCACAAACTCACCAAATGATTGATTCCTATAGCAAAGAATCTGTTATCTGCCGATAAAATTAAACATTGAGTCGGACCTTAAAAACACCTATATTGGCCGCGCTTAAAACACATACCCCAATTTAAATACATTTATTCAACTGCGACGCTACGCCCGTCCCGGTTGTAGGAGAGATATGATGACGGATAAAGTCCGTATTGATAGTTTGAATGCACAGAACTTAAACGCAACCAATGAAACCTATTTAGCCCGTCAGGCTGAATTTGAATCAAACGTTCGAAGTTATCCTCGCAAATTGCCGTTCGCGATTGCGAAAGCACAGGGTGTCTGGATCACAGACGTCGAGAATAATCAGTATCTCGACTGTCTTGCAGGTGCCGGAACGCTGGCATTGGGTCATAACCATCCAGACGTTCTGCAGAGCATTCAAAATGTCATTACCAGCGGCTTGCCGTTACATACTCTTGATTTAACCACGCCGTTAAAAGATGCGTTCTCTGAGTACCTGCTCTCGTTATTACCGGGCCAGGGCAAAGAGTACTGCCTGCAGTTTACCGGCCCGTCGGGCGCGGATGCCGTTGAAGCGGCGCTGAAACTGGCCAAAAAACACACCGGTCGTTCCGGCATCATCAGCTTCTCTGGTGCGTATCACGGCATGACCCACGGCGCGCTGTCTGTTACCGGCAACCTGTCACCGAAAGAAGCGGTCAACGGCTTGATGCCGGAAGTGCAGTTCATGCCTTATCCGCACCTCTACCGCTGCCCGCTGGGCATTGGCGGTGAAGCGGGCGTGAAAGCGCTGACCTACTACTTCGAAAACCTGATCAACGACGTTGAGAGCGGCGTTCGCAAACCGGCAGCCGTCATTCTGGAAGCGGTTCAGGGCGAAGGCGGTGTTAACCCGGCTCCGGCTGAGTGGCTGCAGCGCATCCGTAAAGTGACCAAAGAGCATGGCATTCTGCTGATCATCGACGAAGTGCAGGCGGGCATTGCCCGTACCGGTAAATTCTTCGCCTTTGAGCACGCCGGTATTGAGCCGGACATCATCGTGATGTCAAAAGCGGTCGGCGGCGGTCTGCCACTGGCGGTACTGGGCATTAAGAAAGAGTTCGACGCCTGGTCTCCTGGCCACCACACCGGCACCTTCCGTGGCAACCAGCTCGCAATGGCGACCGGCCTGACTACGCTGAAACTGCTGAAAGATAACAATATCGCTGACAAAGTTGCTGCACAGGGCGAATGGCTGAAAGGCAAGCTGGGCGAGCTGCAGCAGCGCTACCCGGTAATCGGCAACGTGCGTGGTCTGGGCCTGATGATCGGCATTGAGCTGGTGAAACCTGACGAAGCCGCTGATCACATGGGCAGCTTCCCGGCAGACGGCGAGCTCTCCGCGCTGGTACAGAAAAAATGTTTTGAGAACGGCCTGATTCTGGAGCGTGGCGGACGTCACGGCAGCGTATTACGTCTGCTGCCGTCCCTGCTGATCACAGATGCAGAACTGGACGTGTTTATGGATAAATTTGAAAACGCCCTGCTGTCAGCTGGCGTGAAACCAGTTTGAGTGGAGTGAATGCAATGTCCCGGTTAAACCCGATTCTGGCGGCCTCAGCACAAAGTACCGAGGCCTACCAGCAGGCGATTGCCCAGAGTAGCGCGGCCGTCGTGAAGTGGCTGGAACAACCTGAGATGTATCAGGGAAAAACCGTCGCAGAGCTGCGCGAGCGCATTAAGCTGGACTTCAATCCTCAGGGCCTGGGCAACCAGGCAGCTATTGAACGCGCCATTGAGTACTTCCTCAAAGACAGCCTGTCGGTTCATCACCCGCAGTGTGTGGCGCATCTGCACTGCCCGAGCCTGGTTATCAGCCAGGCGGCGGAAGTGCTGATTAACGCTACCAACCAGAGTATGGATTCGTGGGACCAGGCACCTTCAGCCACCCTGATTGAGATGAAGCTGATTGAGTGGCTGCGTACCCAGGTCGGTTATCAGCCCGGCGACGCGGGTGTCTTCACCAGCGGCGGCACCCAGAGCAACCTGATGGGTCTGATGCTGGCGCGTGACGCCTGGTTTGCCCGCCAGGGTCATTCTGTTCAGCAGGATGGTTTAACCGGCGATCTGAAGAAGATTAAAGTCTTCTGTTCAGAGAATGCGCACTTCTCGGTTCAGAAGAACATGGCGCTGCTGGGTCTGGGCTATCAATCCGTAACGCAGGTGAAATGCGATCGCTTTGCCCGCATGGATATGGATGACCTGCGCCACAAGCTGGCAGCCTCCAAAGCCAACGGTGAAAACATTCTGGCGATTGTTGCCACGGCGGGTACTACCGATGCCGGTGCGATCGATCCCCTGCGTGAAATCGCGGCGCTGGCGGCCGAAGAGAACATCTGGGTGCACGTCGATGCGGCCTGGGGCGGCGCGCTGCTGCTCTCAGAAAAGTATCGTGACTATCTGGATGGCATTGAGCTGGTCGATTCCATTACCCTGGACTTCCACAAGCAGTTCTTCCAGACCATCAGCTGTGGTGCTTTCCTGCTGAAGGAAGCACGCCACTATGAGCTGATGCGCTACCAGGCGGCCTATCTGAACTCTGAGTTTGATGAAGCGCAGGGTGTGCCGAATCTGGTATCCAAATCCCTTCAGACCACCCGCCGTTTCGATGCACTGAAACTGTGGATGGGCCTGGAAGCGCTGGGTCAGAAACAGTATGCCGAAATCATCGATCACGGTGTGACGCTGGCACAGCAGGTTGCACAGTACGTTGATGAGCAGCCTGCGCTGGAGCTGGTGATGAAACCGCAGCTGGCCAGCGTGCTGTTCCGCTATCGTCCGGCGCATCTGGCGCACTTCAGCAGTGCGGATATTGCGTTGCTGAATCAGCGTATCGGTGATGCCCTGCTGGAATCGGGCCGCGCCAACGTTGGTGTGACCGAGTTCGATGGCGTGACCTGCCTGAAGATGACCCTGCTGAATCCGACAGTGACGCTGGAAGATATCAAAGTGTTGCTGACATTGGTGGAAACCACGGCACAGCAGCTGGTGTAAATACTGGAAATAGTGGCGTTAAGGTCACTATCAGAGGCGCCTCAGGGCGCCTTTTCTTTTTCTGTGTTTATCCCTTTCATTCATCGGTGAGGCCACAGCGCCTGTGCGCTGGTTTGCCGGACATCTTTGCCTCTGCCCCTTTTGTGTAGCCCCTAGCCGATCTTGTATTGACTCACCCATTCAGCACAAAACTCCAGATACGCGAGTGTGATGGCTGAAGGATGTTTGTGCCGGACATAGACCAGATGTAAGGGCATCGAGTGAGTCGGATAATCAGGCAGCAGTCGCACCAGCTTCCCGCTCTCCACATCAGGTTTAACTAAAAAATCAAACAACAGCGATACCCCGGCACCGCTCAGTGCATAGTGGCGCAGGCCCTGCGTATTGTTGGAGGAAAAAAACGGCTCAAACTTTACCTTCTCGTCTCCGGATACCCACTCAAAGGAACCACTGTTAAGCCCTTCCCAGCTGGCTATCGGATACGTCGCCAGCGCCGCCAGCGTCTGCGGATGTCCAAAGCGTTCAGCCAGTTCAGGCGTGGCAACAAACCATGCCTCGACATTCATAACCGGTTTGGCAATCACATCCTCGGTATGCAACTCGCCCAGCCTGAGTGCCACGTCAATGCCATCTTCAAACAGATCCACCACTCTTTCCCCTGAGTGGCAAAACACTTTGATATCAGGATAGCGTTGCTGAAACGCATGCAGTAACTCCCACCAGATAGTGAAGTCAGGCGGCACCGATATTCGCAGTTTGCCCGCCAGTTTGTGCGCAGACCTGACCGTTTTGGTGGCCTCTTCCAGCAATTCCAGGCCAGGTCGCGATTGCTCAAAGAACTGTTGTCCTTTGTAGGTCGGCCTGACCCCTTTCTTTGATCGCTCCAGTAACTGCACACCCAGTGCCCGCTCCAGCTCGTTCACTTTCCGCACCAGCGTAGAGATGGGGATAGCCGTTCTCTCACTTGCCGCTGAAAAGCTGCCTGCCTGAACGACTGCAATAAAGAGTTTTGTCGCGTTGAGATCCATTATCTTCCCATATCTGGCAAACATGTACCCAATTCTGACCGTTTACTTCTTATTTTCAACTATTAAACTCCCTGTTTTGGCTAAGAGAATAAAAATAAAACGGCCCGTAAAAAATTCTTATTTCTAACGAATAAGTCTGGCTACACAATATCCGGATAAGGAAAAACTATGAAAAACCGTGTGACAGAAATTCTGAATATTCGCTATCCCATTATTCAGGCACCCATGTACTTTCTGACCAATGCAATGTTTGTTGCTGCGGTATCCAACGCAGGCGGATTAGGCATAATTGGCCCCAACGCCGGGCAGGATACATTGCCAGACTCTCGTTTCATGGCGCTGGAGCGCATGCGTGAGCAAATCAGAAAAACCAAACAGCTGACGGATAAACCTTTTGGGGCAACCCTGATCAATGGGCCGGATATGAGTTTCTGGCGGCCCACCGCTGAAATGTTTGTTGAAGAGAAGGTAGATGTCGTTTTAGTTAATGAAGTGCTTGATGCCGAAATATTCGATTTTCTGAAACAACATCGCATCAAAATCCTTTATCGTGCGCTGACGCCTGACGTAGCGAATTCTCAGCAGGCTGAAAAGCTTGGCGCCGATATCATTGTCGCCACCGGATTTGATGAAGGCGGCACCGTGCCATCACGCATTATCGGAACGTTCAGTATCGTGCCTATGATCGCTGACAGTGTGAAAATTCCGGTGCTGGCGGCAGGCGGCATTGGGGATGTGCGTGGCGTGCGTGCAGCCATGGCGTTAGGTGCAGAAGGCGTCTGGATAGGCAGCCTGTTTTTAACCGCGCAGGAGAACCCGGCGGATGAGAAGGTTAAGCAGCTGATTGTTTCATCGAGCGCAGAAGATTTGCTACTTTTCCGCACCCTGCCCGCTTATTACCGGACATTGCCAACGCCGCTCAGCCCCAGGCTGGCAGAACTTGATGCGCACGGCGCTGACCGTGAAACCCTGTTCACTGCAATGAATGGCTACAACTCTTTATGGCAGGCGATGCGACTGGGCAATCTTGACAAAGGCGTTGTTTCGACAGGCACCGGCATCTCGATGATCAAATCGGTGCGAACCGTTGCAGCCATCGTCGCCGATCTGGCACAAGATTTCATCACTCAGCCGGAGAAACAGAAATCTGACGACACCGTTCTCAGTCTGTAATCTGTTTAAAGTTAGTGATGTGACCGCCACCAGCGGGATCCGGTTGTCGGATGAGTCCCGACCGGGTCCAGCGTGCTGCCCGCAGTGTTCAACTGTGGGCCGTTATTCAGCTTTTCCTCTTCACAGCCTGAAGCCATACAGGTTCAACCCTTTTCAGTCAAACAGACACAAGATAAATTAACAGCTTTTATTCCCTCATTTAGATTTCGTTTATTTTATAATTTGCATGACGCCTTTATTTCAGCAGAGTCTGGAAAACCGCATCGCGATCAATATATAAAGATTTTACTTCAGCCATAATTAATCAACACTCACGTTAAGTCACTGATAAAAGTGAATAACATATTACAGATAAGAATAGTTTAATTTCACAGGAATTAACGCTTATGCTCCTGCGTAAAATAGTTATCATTCTTCTCGGTATGATTATGGCTGCTGTCATCATTATTGCCGACAACCATGCTCATAAAGTTAATTGCCGTGATCAGGTTTTCAGTTTGCCATCATCGCAAAGTGAATGACCTTGTCTGAATCCTTCTCTCCAGCATCCTCTTTGGCTTCAGACCTGTTGGCGGTGTTGATGACGCGAGAAGGTCAGTGACGTTGATCCGGCTGAATCGCTTACGGAATAAAACCCTGTTACATCGGCCTGAACAGAGCGGCACGTTACGCCAGTGATATTACAGCTGCATTTCTGATAAGCAGGCTTGTTTGTTGCCCTTCCCGGCAGACCTGTCAGTAAAAAAGGCTGCATAACACTTATGCAGCCTGAATTTCCCGCTCAGCTTGCTTGCCGACACTTAGCGCGACGGTGGCTCATCCAGTAGCCGCAGATGATCATCTTTGTTCAGGGTCATCAACGCAACAATACTGACCAGCGCAGTCGCCATCACATACCAGGCGGGGATATCGGGATTACCGGTCTGTTTAATCAACCCGGTGATGATCAATCCGGCACAGCCAGAAAACACCGCGTTAGAAAGCGAATAGGCCAGACCCAGTCCGGTATAACGCACCCGCGTCGGGAACATCTCTGCCAGCATTGCAGGCCCCGGTCCGGCCAGCAACCCGACTACTCCGCCCGCGATAAACACCACCAGCGCTTTCAGCAGCAGCCCGGTGCTCTCTGCCTGAAGTATGTTAAGCAGCGGCAGAGAGAGCACCAGCAGCAATACCGCCGCCGTCACCATCACCGCACGGCGGCCAATCCTGTCACTCAGCATGCCGGCCGGGATGATGGTGGCAGCAAAGCCCAGGTTCGATATCACCGCAATCAGCAACGCCTGGTTAAAACCGGTGTGCAGCGATGCCTGCAGGTACGTCGGCATAATCACCAGCCAGGTGTAACCGGCCGCCGACCAGACCATCAGCCGACAGATACCGAGCAGGATCGTTTTCAGCGTATCGCCAAGGCTGGCGTCAACTTTTACAACGGGTTTTGCCTGCTGCTGAATAAACGCCGGGGTCTCCTCCATCTGAACCCGCAGCCAGAGCGCGATGACACCCAGCGGCAGGGCAATGAAGAACGGGATGCGCCAGCCCCAGCTCAGCATCTGCTCCGGCGACAGCAGCAGTGAGAGCAGCGCTACGATGCCCGCGCCAGCCAGTAATCCCAGCGCCACAGTAAAAGATTGCCACGCCCCATAAAGGCCCCGCTTACCGCGCGGTGCAAACTCGGTCATCAGCGATACCGCCCCGCCATACTCACCCCCCGCGAACAGGCCCTGCAGAATACGCAGACCGGTCACGATCAGCGGCGCCAGGATGCCCAACTGGGCATAGGTGGGCACCAGGCCGATAGCCGCCGTCGCCAGCGTCATCATGATTAACACAAAAATCAGCGTGGGTTTGCGCCCGATGCGATCACCCATCCGGCCGAAAATGATTGCTCCGAGTGGACGGAAGAAAAAGGCGATGGCAAATGACGCATAGGTCAGCAGAAGCCCGGTCAGCGCTGACTCCCCTTCCAGCCGGAAAAAGTTCTGCGCTATCACGGTGGCAAGAAAGCCATAGACGGCAAACTCATACCATTCAATGAAATTACCTACCGAACCGGCAATCAGAGCACGTTTACGGCTGGCGGAGCTGAGCAGATTATCGACGGGCACAGACATGGCAGGAGATCCTTTTTGAGCATCATCAGTCGCTTATGATTAGCACAATCGCCGCACGCCTGCGCACTCTTCTGCCTGTCACGTTAACTCAGACACAGAAATCTGCGCTTAACGCGCCACGGCACGCCCTTTTTCACCTTCACGCCTTGCACAACGGCTTTACGATTGTCAGGATGTGCGGCATTGAATGAATCAGGCGGATAGATGATGAACGCACAAACCTCAAAAGATCCTCTGCATGGCGTAACGCTGGAGATGCAGATAAACAGTTTAGTCGCGCAGTATGGCTGGGCGGAGTTGGGAAAACGGATCAACATTAACTGCTTTAAAAGCGATCCGAGTGTTAAATCAAGCCTGAAGTTTTTGCGGCGCACGCCCTGGGCGCGGGCTGAAGTCGAAGCGCTTTATCTCGCCTCGTTAAAAGAGGAACCAGCCTCCCGCGAAGCACCGTCTGAAGAGGCGGATCAAGCACCCGCAGAAGATCCCTGGGGCAACTGGCGCGGTAACCAGCCGGAGTAACGGGCAGAAAACGCAGCAATAAAAAAGCCCGCACAGGTTATCCTGCGCGGGCTTTTTTTACGTCAGTTCGCTGTTACAGCGCCATGTCGTGCTTCGCTGAAGGCGCTGCCTGCTCAGGCTGTGCTGCTGGCGCCTCGGCTGCTTTGCCATCCATGTTGATAACCGGCGGTGTGGTCAGCTGCAGAGTCGCAGCTGTGTCATTCCATACCTGCTGCAGCATCGGCACGTTGTCATTCAGTTTCTGACCGTAGCCTGGGATCATCTTGTGGATCTTAGCCTGCCATTCCGCTGACTTAAACTCTTCCGGGAACAGTTTCTGCATCACGCTTAACGCGATAGGCGCAGCGGTCGATGCACCAGGAGAAGCACCCAGCAATGCCGCCACGGTTTTCTGCTGATCGGTCACAATTTCTGTACCCAGTTTCAGCACGCCACCTTTGTCAGCATCTTTCTTGATGATCTGTACGCGCTGACCGGCCTGAATCAGTTTCCAGTCCTCTTTCTTCGCGTCCGGGTAGTACTCTTTCAGCGCTTCGAAGCGATCTTCTTCTGTCAGCATCACCTGGCCAACCAGGTATTTCACCAGGTCGAAGTTATCCATACCCACGTCGGTCATTGGCACGATGTTATGAGTAGTGGTGGTGCTCAGCAGGTCAAACAGTGAACCATTTTTCAGGAACTTGGTTGAGAAGGTCGCAAACGGTCCAAACAGTACGACGCGTTTGCCATCCAGATAACGGGTATCCAGATGCGGAACGGACATCGGTGGTGCACCGGTAGACGCCTGACCGTAGACTTTCGCCAGGTGACGATCGGCAATCGCCTTGTTTTCGGTTACCAGGAATGAACCGCCGACCGGGAAGCCTGCATAGTTTTCCGCTTCCGGGATGCCGGTTTTCTGCAGTAATTTCAGCGCGCCGCCGCCAGCACCAATAAAGACATATTTCGCGTCAACCGCACGCTCATTGCCGTTTTTGGCATCTTTAATGGTGACGTGCCACGAGTTATCGCCGTTACGTTTGAAATCGGTGACTTCAGACGAGGTTTCCAGACGGAAGTTGTCATTCTTCTTCAGGCTGCCGATTAGCTGACGGGTAATTTCACCGTAGTTTACGTCGGTGCCAACTGGCGTCCAGGTTGCGGCCACTTTCTGCTGGGGATCACGACCTTCCATCACCAGCGGTGCCCACTGCTCGATCTGCTTGTGATCGGTAGAGAACTTCATGCCCTGGAACAGCGCGGTTTTCTGTAACGCCGCATAGCGTTTAGTCAGGAAATCGACGTTGTCGCCCCAGACGAAGCTCATGTGTGGCGTTGAGTTGATGAAAGAGCGCGGATCGTGCATCACGCCCTCTTTGACCTGCGAACTCCAGAACTGGCGTGAAACCATGAAAGCTTCGTTGATTTCCAGCGCTTTCGTCACCTCGATCGAGCCGTCTTTACGCTCAGGCGTATAGTTCAGCTCCATATTGGCAGAGTGACCGGTACCGGCGTTGTTCCAGCCGTTAGAGGATTCCAGTGCCACACCATCCAGCTTCTCAACCATGATCTGTTTCCAGCCAGGCTGCAGCTCTTCCAGCATGGTGCCCATTGAGGCGCTCATGATGCCGCCACCAATTAATAGGACGTCGGTTTTTTCTGGTGAAGTTTCAGCATGCAGTGCTGAAGAAACTAACAAGGCCGCGAGGGAAAGAGTGGGGATAACTTTCTTTGAATTCATCATTTTAATCTACAGCTCAGACGGTATTGGTTAAAAAAAGTCCTTAAAGTTTAAAATAATGTTATTTGTGAGTTAATGTGAAAATAGTTATAAAATTAAAAATAGCAATTTAGCCTTAATTTAATTACAAAAGGCTTACCGAATTGCTCACATATTTTAACCACACATTAAGGGTGTCCTTTGAATTATACAATCCCCTAACACAAATATTGTTCTCCGGCGATTGCCCGCGCGCAGACCGCTAAAACTGTACTGATGCGGTCAGTTAGCGTATGTTTCCGGGCGATCTTCCACCCGTGCTGAACGCCAATGACAAGCCAACCACAGAACCGACATGCCGTGACTAAACGACCCATGAAACTCAGTACCCTGACCACCCTGATGATGACTGCAGTTATCGTCACCGTGCTGCTCGCTGTCCATCTGCTCTATTTTGTGCAGATCGATAACTTTGCTCAGTCGCATCTTAAAGATAAGGCGATGGCAGTGGCACGCACTCTGGCAGACAGCCCTGAAGTGCAGCGTGGGTTACTGTTACCGGACGGCAGCAGCCAGATTCAGCCACTGGCTGAAGCCGCGCGCAAACGCAACGGCCTGCTGTTTGTGGTGGTGACGGATATGCGTGGCATTCGCTTTTCACACCCGAACGCGGCGGTGATTGGCAAACATTTTGTCGGCAACGATATCTATCCGGCCCTCAGCGGGCGGGAAAATGTGGCGGTAAATCACGGCGTGCTGGTAGAGGCACTGCGGGTATTTACCCCGGTTTATAACGCAGATCATCAGCAGATTGGTGTGGTGGCGATCGGCATTGCGCTGAATGATGTGGCGGCGCAGATTGCCAAAAGCCGCTGGAACATTGTCTGGACTGTCTTATTTGGCGGCCTGGTGGGTCTGCTGGGGATTCTTATTCTGGTCAGGCGCCTGAAGAGCATATTGCTCGGGCTGGAGCCGCATGAAATCTCCAGCCTGTTCGAGCAGCGTCAGGCGATCCTCAATTCTATTAAAGAGGGTGTGATTGCGGTAGATGATGAGTCACGCGTCAGCCTGATTAACCACGCGGCGCAGCAGCTGCTGCATGAGACCACCCGCAAGATGCCATTAAGCGGCGATCTGATTGCTGAAGAGAGCGTAATGCACCGCCATCAGCAGGATGCGCTGCATGCGGGCAAAGCCTGGCACGATCAGGAGCTGACGCTGGGTAATCGCATCCTGATCAGCAATACCGTGCCGGTTCGCAGTCGTGACCGCATTATCGGCGCGGTGACCACCTTCAGGGACAAGACCGAAATCAGCCAGCTGATGCAGCGTCTGGACGGCATGGTAAACTATGTAGACGCGTTACGTGAACGTTCCCATGAGTTCATGAACAAGCTGCATGTCATTCTGGGCCTGCTGCATATGAAAAACTATGCGCAGATGGAAGAGTACATCCTGAAAACCGCCAACGCCTATCAGACGGAGATTGGTTCGCTACTGCAAAAGATCAAATCGCCCATCATTGCGGGTTTCCTGCTCAGCAAAATCAACCGGGTGACCGATGAAGGCCATCAGCTGATTATCGATGAGGCGAGTTTTCTGCCCGACTGCGGCAGCGAGGAGCAGAGCGCGGTACTGATTACGGTGCTGGGCAATTTAATTGAAAATGCGCTTGAGGCGCTGGATCCGGAAACCGAAGGGGAGATCCACCTCATGCTGCATTATCAGAATGGCTGGTTAGCCTGTGAAGTAAGTGATGACGGACCCGGGATCGACGGCACGCAGCTCAGCGCCATTTTTGAGCGTGGCGTCTCGTCAAAAGGCGAAGATCGCGGTGTCGGATTGTTTCTGGTTAAGCAGCAGACCGAAAGCCTGGGCGGCAGTGTCAGTGTCGAGTCGGAACCGGGTGTATTCACCCAATTCTTAGTACAACTTCCGTGGGAGAGAGGAATGATTACCCAATGATCAATGTGTTAGTTGTCGATGATGACGCCATGGTAGCCGAGCTGAATCGCTGTTATATCGGGCAGATCCCAGGCTTTACCTGCTGCGGCACCGCCTCAACCTTACAGCAGGCCAAAGAGCGGCTGGCGCAGGCCGAACCTCAGGTTGATCTGATCCTGCTGGATATCTATATGCAGCAGGAGAACGGTCTCGACCTGTTGCCGGAACTGCGCAGCGCAGGACGTCCGGTTGACGTGATTATTATCTCGTCAGCAGCAGATGCCGCCACCATCAAAACCTCACTCAACTATGGTGTGGTGGATTATCTGATCAAGCCTTTCCAGTTTGCCCGCTTTGAAGAGGCGCTGACTGGCTGGCGACAGAAAAAATCGCTGATGGATAATCATCAGTTCTATCAGCAGTCGGACGTTGATCAGCTGTTGCATGGCAATCCGCCGGGGGCCAGCGAGCAGAAGCGACTGCCGAAAGGATTAACACCGCAGACGCTGCGCACGCTGTGTCTGTGGATCGACGCCCATCCGGGTACCGAGTTCTCCACCGACGAACTGGCAACCGAGGTGAATATCTCTCGCGTCTCCTGCCGCAAGTATCTGATCTGGCTGGCGCAGATTAATATTCTGTTCACCAGCATTCATTATGGGGTCACGGGCCGTCCGGTTTATCGCTATCGCCTGCAGCCGGAGTATCACACTTTACTCAAACAATATTGTCAGTGAACCAGCCGGTAATCGGTGTCCAGTAACTGAAAAGAAAAGTGACGTTGTGACGAGCAGATCACCTGCCTGTCACGGGTCACAAATATCGCTTCAATGCCCGGTTGCTCCGCCAGGCATGCAATGCCCTGTTCAACGCCGAGGCCGTAAAGCAGCGTGGTGTAGATGTCGCCATCCAGTGAACGGTCAGAGATCACGGTGACGCTCAGCAGGTCGTTATCCAGCGGATAACCGCTACGCGGGTCGAGGATGTGGTGATAACAGACGCCATCCAGCTCGAAATAACGCTCATAGATACCGGATGTCACCACCGAGCGATTATTCACCCCGATCACCCCGATCAGCTCATCGGCCTCACCAAACGGTTTTTTCAGGCCGATTGCCCAGCCCGCCTCTTCTGGCGGCGCACCCACTGTCTGCACATTTCCCCCCAGATTAATCAGCGCACTGCTGACCTGCTGCTGGCGCAAAAAAGCCTGCACAACATCGGCGATATAGCCTTTGGCGATGGCGCCCAGGTCGATCTCCATCCCCGGCCGGGCCAGCATGACACTGCGGCTTGCGTCATCAAGAATAACGTCATGCGGATTCGTCAGCGCCATGCGCGCCTGAAGTTCTGTCTCTGATGGAACACGGTGGCCCTGAAAGCCGATTTTCCAGCACTTCACCAGCGGGCCAATAGCCAGATTAAACAGGCTGTCGGGCAGCAGGCTCACCGCATGCGCGCAGGCGATCAGGTCAAACACCGGCTGACTCACGACCACCGGATGCTGCCCTGCCGCGTGATTAATCGCCATCACCTCAGACGCCGCGCGGTTAACCGTGAAGAGATTCTCCTGCTGTTTAATCAGGCGGAAGACCTGTCCGGCCAGGGTCTGATTATCGTCGAAGAGTTTGAGCAGGATGGGTGAACCCATTAAGACAGCGGAGTAAGCATAGACACGCGCATCAGTTAACATAGGCGACTCTGCTTTAAAGAGAAAAGAACGGCATCCGCAGAGCGCGGATGCCGGAGACGACCCTTAACGTCGGGCGTAAGCGGCGGCGTTACCACCGGCCAGAATGCCGAAGATAATGATATCGGCGACTGCGTTACCGCCGATACGGTTAGCACCGTGGATGCCACCAACGACCTCGCCACAGGCCCAGGCGCCGTTAATCACCTGTTTCTGGCTGTCCAGCACCGCAGTGGTGGTGTCGATGGTGACGCCGCCCATGGTGTGGTGTACGCCCGGTGCAACACGAATCGCGTAGAACGGTGCTTCACTCAGAGGATGACGCAGCGCGGTCTGACGACCGAAGTCTTCATCTTTCTGCATGATGACGAAGTTGTTGTAACGGGCCAGCGTGGCTTCCAGCGTATGATGCTCACTCATGTTGAGTTTCACCGCCAGTTCTGCCACGGTTGGCGCGCTGACCACAAAGCCTTTGGCGATATATTCGTCAGCCGCTTTGTTATTCATCCGCACCTGCTCGTCAAACACAATCCAGGCACTCTTCTCTGGCAAGGCGATAATCTGCGCCGAGACTTTATCGCGGGTTTCCATTTCGTTGTAGAAGCGCTCACCCGCCTGACTGACCAGGATAGCACCGCCGCCACGAATGGATTCAGAGACCAGATAAGAGGTGGTCTGTTCAACCGTTGGGTGAATCTGGATTTCGCCCATATCCACGGTACCGGCACCAATTTTTTCCAGCATGGCAATACCGCTGCCGGTGGCGCCTTTGTGGTTGGTGGTGACAAAGCCATCGAGTTCAGGGCGATATTTCACTACCAGTTCCCGGTTCGCACTGAATCCGCCGGTCGCCACAATCACGCTTTTCGCGTTCAGGATACGGCTGTCGTTGTACTCATCGACCACTCTCACACCCGCTACTGCGCCGTTCTCATAAAGGATTTCTGAGACTGAGGTTTCCAGCAGGACTTCGATGTTGCGGCTGTTGATGTTTTTAACCAGACCGCTGATCAGGAAGCCACCCACCGCTGAACGATCCGCCGGACGGTGGGTACGATCGATGCTCATCCCGCCGGTAATGGTGATGTCGTTAAGCTCAATGCCGTGATTCGCCAGCCACTCAATCGCCTCCGGCGCCAGCTCTACAAACTCACGCAGCAGCACCGGATTATTTTTAAACTGACCGCCTTTCAGCGTCTCCTCGTAGAACAGCTCTTTACTGTCTTCGATGCCTTTGAGTTTCTGGAAACGGGTTTCCGCGGCGTTCATGCCCACTGAAGCTTTAATGGTGTTACCGCCGATGGTCGGCATCTTCTCGATGATGACCACGCGCGCACCTTCATCGTGCGCCTGAATCGCCGCCGCAAGGCCGGCGCCGCCGCTGCCCACAATCACCACATCGTAATTCTGCGGTGCGTTAGGGTTGCCGCCCTCTTCAATCACATGCTCTTTGCTGGAGGTGGTCAGCGCGCGTGAAACCGCTTTTTTCAGCGCCTCACTCTGGGTAGTCGCCCCGGTAATCGCATCGACGTGTGGGCTGTTGGCTACCAGGATGCGGCTACGCAGGCTTTCAAAGGTAGTGGTGAAGTCCACATCCAGGGTGTCATCCGGCACCAGCGAGATGTCGGTGATACGGTCAGTATCCAGCGTGACGTTGATTTTCAGTTTCAGCGCTTCGGCTTCGACTTTTTCCTGATAGACGCCCGCTTTGTATTTACGGCCCGATTCACTCATGTCGCGGATCATCGCATCGACCAGGGAGAAGCGCCACAACGGTTCCGGGATCTGCAGCTCTTCGCGTTTGTTGCTGTCGATGTAGAGATCGAGGTGTTCGTTATTGATGATGCGGTCAGCCCAGTTCGGGTAAGCGATGCAGGCTTTACCAATCGCCACCAGATCGTAGCCCTTCTCCAGCGCCAGTTCGGCATCGGCTTTATTGACGACGCCACCAACGCCAATCACCGGCACTTTTGCCAGCACAGGCGAACGCATCGCGACGAATTTCTCAATCAGCGGCGTCGGATCCTGGGTATCAACAATTGACGGACGCAGCAGCTGGCCTACCGAGAAATGGACGTAATCGAGTCCGCGCGCCGCCAGTTTTTCCAGCAGATAGAGCGTGTCGTCAAAGCGAATGCCGGGCACTTCGATCTCTTCCGGGGAGAAGCGATAGCCGATGATGAAAGAGTTATGGGCGAAGCGTTCAGCCATCTTGTGGGTGATTTCCAGCACTTCCAGCGGGAAGCGTGCACGGTTATCGCGGCTGCCGCCCCACTTGTCATCGCGCTGGTTAGAGTTCGGCGAATAGAACTGCTGAATCAGGTAGGTGTTAGCACCATGAATTTCGACGCCATCGAAACCGGCCTTGATAGCGCGGTTCACCGCATCACCAAATTTGGTGATCATGGTTTCAACTTCTTCGGCGCTCAGCGCCAGGGGTTTGGTTGCCCCTTCACGCGGCGCCGCGATGGCGCTTGGCGCAACCGGCGTTTTGCCGCCAATCAGCTCCGGCTCCACCATACGGCCGCCGTGATAGATCTGCAAAATGGCCGTAGAGCCTTCAGATTTAATCGCGTCCGCGATGCGTTTCAGACCAGGGATTTTGTTGTCGCTGTCGATAGCAATGGCACCCGGAAATGCCGGGCCACGGTTGTCAATGAAGCAGCATTCAACGATCACGGTTCCGATGCTGCCTGCACGTGCGCGATAGTACTCGACCAGCTCACTGGTGACCGTACCGTCATAAAAGCCGGTACAGGTGGTCATCGGTGCCATTACCAGTCGGTTTTTCAACACAGCGCCGTTAGGCAGAGTCAATGGATTAAGGATGGGGGTGAGAGATTTCATTGCGATAAACTCCAAGATTTAAAAGTCTGGAAATTTTTTAGCGGACGCAAATTATCGCTTAATTAAGTGGTCCGATGTCATGAGACTAATATACCCTTTTCTTTGCCTTCATAAGCGATAAATTTACTTTTTTAACTTTTAAATGATTTAGAGTTTTTATTTGCCGAATGCATAAAGTGAAGTTATATTAATTGTTAATCATGGGTAACCAAAAATCAACCATTCGTTTACATAAAAAATAAATCGTTTATCATCATGTGGTTAAAGAAAGGCATTCAGTTTGCGTGAGCTGGTGATTTGTCGACCAGCTTCACAGAACCGTCAAAATGTCGATGCCGTAAATATAAATAAAAAATAAATGTTAAAAATGGGGAATAATGAATTAATTTCTTTGATCTGGATCAAAATCTATATTTGCAAAAATCGCATCATATTTACATGGATTTAAAAATGCAGCTCAATAGCTAAGCAGTCGATTAAAAAATCAGTGCATCGCGGTTTATTCACACTATTAAGAATAAGAAAGAAAGTCATCAGTGAAGGTCCGGGGCGCAAATCGCATTCTTCTTAACTTGCAGATAAAATACTATGAAACCACTCTCAGCTGTAACTGAACCCCCAAAAGTCGCACCTGCGGCGCCGGGTAAAAAGAAAGCTATCATGCTTGCTCTGCCGGTGCTCGTTGCCGTGTTGCTGTTGCTGGTGCCCACACCAGCCGGACTCGAACCCTACGCCTGGCACTTCTTCGCCATCTTCGTCGGCGTGATTGTCGGATTGATCTTTGAACCCCTGCCAGGCGCGGTGATCGGCCTGACCGGCGTGGTAGTCATCGCGCTGTTCAGCCAGTTTCTGCTCTTCAGCCCGGCTGAACTGGCTAACCCGAAATTCAAAGTCGCCAGTGAGTCGTTCAAATGGGCGGTCAGTGGGTTCGGCAACTCCACGGTCTGGCTGATCTTCGGTGCCTTTATGTTCGCCGCAGGTTATGACAAAACCCAGTTTGGTCGCCGCCTGGCCCTGATTCTGGTGAAGTATCTGGGTCGCCGCAGTCTGACGCTGGGTTATGCCATTACCTTTGCTGACCTGCTTCTTGCGCCCTTTACGCCGTCAAACACCGCGCGCAGTGGCGGTACCATCTACCCGATTATCGCCAACCTGCCGCCGCTTTACGGCTCTAAACCTAACGACCCGAGCGCCCGTAAAATCGGTTCCTATCTGATGTGGGTAGCGATTACCGCGGCCTGTATTACCAGTTCCATGTTTCTCTCTGCGCTGGCACCCAACCTGCTGGCACTGGCACTGGTAAAAAGCATCGTCGGTTTTGATATCTCATGGGGCATGTGGTTCCTGGCCTTCCTGCCGCTGGGTGTGCTGTTGATTCTGACCATGCCGCTGCTGGCTTACTGGTTCTACCCACCTGAAGTTAAAATCAATGATGAAGTGCCGAAATGGGCCATCGCTGAACTGGAAAAACTGGGCAGACTGACCCGCAATGAAATCCTGCTGCTGGTGTTTGTGGTCTGCGCCCTGCTGATGTGGATTTTCGCCACCTCGTGGATCGAACCTGCCATGGCTGCGCTGCTGGTGGTAGTACTGATGCTGTGGACCGGCGTACTGACCTGGAATGACATCACCAGTAATAAACCGGCCTGGAACACCTTTGCCTGGTTCGCCACCCTGGTGGCACTGGCCGATGGTCTGGCCCGCGTCGGCTTTATCACCTGGTTAGGTAAAGAGGGTGGCATGCTGCTGCAGGGTTATGACCCGCAGGTTTCGGCAGTGGTGCTGTTAATCGCCTTCTTCCTGCTGCACTACCTGTTTGCCAGTACCACCGCACACACCACCGCGCTGTTACCGGCCATGCTGACCATTGCAGCCTCCATTCCGGGCATCAATATGCCGGTCTTCTGCCTGATGTTGTGTACCTCTCTGGGTGTGATGGGCATCATCACGCCATACGGTACTGGTCCAAGCCCGATTTACTACGGCAGCGGTTATCTGCCTACCAAAGACTACTGGCGTCTGGGAACCATCTTCGGTGCCATCTTCTTAGGCTCCATGATGCTGATTGCCTATCCGTGGATGGTGTGGTTGTTCTGACGGATACAACATGCAGATCAACGCGTTATAAGATACCATTCCTGCACTTCCCCACCGCACCCGCGGTGGGGAAGCATAATAAACAATTAATTCGCCTATGATGTTGCACCCCGCAGCCTGTCCGCGGAGGTTCAGCCGGTCATTAAGTGAGAAAAAATGTCGAACAAGCCTTTTGTCTATCAGAACCCTTTCCCGCTGTCCCACGAAGATACCGAATACTATCTGCTGAGTCGTGAGCATGTCTCCGTCTCCGAGTTTGAGGGTCAGGAGATCCTTAAAGTCGATCCGCAGGCGCTGACGTTACTGAGCCAGCAGGCGTTCCACGACGCCTCTTTTATGCTGCGTCCGGCCCACCAGCAGCAGGTCGCCTCCATCCTTGATGACCCGGAAGCCAGCGACAATGATAAATATGTCGCCCTGCAGTTTTTAAGAAACTCTGAAATTGCCGCCAAAGGCGTGCTGCCAACCTGTCAGGATACCGGCACCGCGATCATCATGGGCAAAAAGGGCCAGCGCGTCTGGACCGGCGGCGGTGATGAAGCTGCGCTGTCACAGGGTATCTACAACACCTATATCGAAGATAACCTGCGCTATTCGCAGAATGCCGCTCTGGATATGTATAAAGAGGTGAATACCGGCACTAACCTGCCAGCACAGATCGACCTCTACAGCGTGGATGGCGATGAGTATAAGTTCCTCTGTATCGCTAAAGGTGGTGGTTCCGCCAATAAAACCTATCTCTATCAGGAAACCAAAGCGCTGCTGAGCCCGGGCAAGCTGAAAAATTACCTGGTGGATAAGATGCGTACCCTCGGCACCGCAGCCTGTCCGCCCTACCATATTGCGTTTGTCATCGGCGGCACCTCGGCAGAAAGCACCCTGAAAACCGTGAAGCTCGCCTCAACTCACTATTACGACGGGCTGCCCACTGAAGGCAACGAGCACGGTCAGGCGTTCCGCGACGTTCAGCTGGAGCAGGAACTGCTGGAAGCGGCGCAACAGCTCGGTCTGGGTGCGCAGTTTGGCGGCAAATATTTTGCGCACGATATCCGCGTGGTGCGTCTGCCACGTCACGGCGCCTCCTGCCCGATCGGTATGGGCGTCTCCTGCTCGGCTGACCGTAACATCAAAGCGAAGATTAACCGTGAAGGTATCTGGATTGAGAAACTGGAAGCCAACCCAGGCCGCCTGATCCCGGAAGCACTGCGCCAGCAGGGCGAAGGTGAAGCGTTGCAGGTTGATCTCAACCGCCCAATGGAAGAGATTCTGGCGCAACTGTCCTCTTATCCGGTTTCAACCCGCCTGTCACTGACCGGCACTATTATCGTGGCGCGCGATATTGCACATGCAAAACTCAAAGAGCGCATCGATAACGGCGAAGGATTACCACAGTACATCAAAGATCATCCGGTCTATTACGCTGGCCCGGCGAAGACGCCTGAAGGTTATGCTTCTGGTTCACTCGGCCCGACCACTGCCGGTCGTATGGATTCCTACGTGGATCTGCTTCAGGCACACGGCGGAAGTAAGATCATGCTGGCCAAGGGCAATCGCAGCCAGCAGGTGACGGATGCCTGTCATAAACATGGCGGCTTCTATCTCGGCAGCATTGGTGGACCGGCAGCGGTGCTGGCGCAGCAGAGCATTAAAAGTCTGGAATGCGTGGAGTATCCCGAGCTGGGAATGGAAGCGATCTGGAAAATCGAGGTGGAGAACTTCCCTGCCTTTATCCTGGTCGATGACAAAGGTAACGACTTCTTCCAGCACATTGAGCGCGCGCACTGCGCGAAATGCGTTAAGTAACGAAAAAGACCTTTAATCGAACTGCCTCCGAAAGGCAGGACGCAGGAGATTTTAAAAATCTCCCCGGCTAATCAGTTTAAGGTTGGCCGGGGAACTCAACATAAATTCGCAACTCTTTTATCTGACAACTTTTCCCGGGATGGCTAACCCCCCTTCAGAACTCACGGGAAAGTGTCAAATATCCGTTGAATCGGACAGAGCACTCATCGTTATTTAGTATGCTGGAGACAATATATACATTTTTTGCGCCTTTCAGGTTGGTATAGGTGTATTTAACCGTCAGGTTCATTGCGCCGTTATTGTGGTAAATATCGAAGTAATCTTTGAGCAAGAGACCTTTACCTGTTTTAGCGTCTTTCTGCGCAAACTGATGCGCTAACGCATCGGAAACGAGGGAAAGATTTAGCACTTCAACTATTGTTTTATCTCGCTCAATCCCATTAACACCTTCTTTGGTTATAGCAGATAAGAGCATCTCCTCGGCATAATGACCCCGAGCGGCGCATTCACTGCCAGGTGTATCTGCTGTGTAACCAGCGAACGGTAACAGGGCCAGGGCCAGACACAGCACATAATGATTAATCACCGCACCACCTCCAGAATTGCGCCGTAATCTTTACTAACCAGTAAGCGTGTTGATGGTCCCATAATTATGCAGCCAGCAGAGGCAAAACCTCTGATGCCGTGGCGTTTGTCTCCGTGCATCCTGAATGTACCCATATCACGATCATAAGCGTTGACGCTGAGCGGAACCAGGGTAATTGTGAGTGGGCCTTTGCTGGTTCCGGCACTGCCGATTCTCCAGGTTCCTCGCGGGGTTGGACCCATACCACGAACCTGCTCGCGGTCAGGATTATTTTTGTTTGTAAGAATACCAGAGTAGCCTGTTTCAATTAACTTGCCATCGCGATATAACTCACCCGTACTTTGTTTATAAATCCATTTAGCCATTGTGATTTCCTTATGCTGTTTTCTGCTCTTCCAGGCTATCGGTGTGTTTAATATTGCCGTCTGTATAATGCCAGTCTATTTGTTCATAACGCAGCCCGACATGCTCTACGTGACCGTGCCTTTCAAAATCCGGGTCTTTGGTATCGAACATAACCGTCACGACGTGACAAACCTTCACATTCTCGAGTTTCGTTACGAAATACTCCTCTTCCTGACCGTTGTAATTGATGCGGTAGAAGCTGAACACCGCTTTTGCTAGCGTTTCCCCTGTTGTTAGCGCTTTATACAATTGCGGCGATGCGCTATCAATAGTTTTTTCAAAAGTATAAGCCTCATGTTGCCGCGTGCCTGTCACTGCACCTGTTGTGTCGTCCGTTGGAATAAATAAATTATGCTGCATCCCAGTTACCTCAATGCTTCCTTCGCGTTCAGTGACATCGACAGAGCCTTTTATTAACTTCCCTTCTTCATCGTAAAGCCACAGATATACTGGTATAGCCATTTAACACACTCCTTTGTCATATGAAGAGTGATAGTATCCTCCGCCTGCACTCCCATTATGAAATGCTGAATGATATTTAATTAATGGCAATCAATAAAAACGCATATATTTCTCCCTTTTCGGTCTGCTCACGCATCCTATCTTTGCCCTCAGGACACCCTCTTTTACTGTAATCTGAACTTAACCGGGCTGAAGCTATTGAGACGCAGGCTGATGCGTTCAGAGTTATAGTGGGGATCCCAGTGTCTATGACCTTTCTCTGCACAACTAATTCTATCTGACTCCTCCAGAATGAAGTCCTGGGATTGAAGCGTGACGAAAAATCTTTTAGCTATCGCGTTATTAAAGCAGTTTCACTTACCCTAAGGACTCTGCACCACATCTGCTGCCCGAAGCTTTTAATGATAATTTGTGATCTGGATCTGCAACCGCAGATTGATATGAAGCACGGGTGAATCAGCCGCTGATAGCCGCGTAAATGCCTTGACTGACATTTATTAACTCGCGCCGTGGCGGGATTTTCTGAACGACATTCGGACATGACTTCAGTACTGAAGGGGTAAATTATCGGAGAGAGTTAACGCTTTTCGCCGCAAACATAAAATACAGCTACCTCATTGCCCTCTTTTGATTAACGCTGCCACCGGTGCAGTCACGCTGTAAAATACTTACGACCGGCCATTTTCATGAGCGATATTTTCAGACGGGATAACTACATGGCGTATCATCGGCGTTCAGCCTTCAATTTGGTATTTGGCAGTTTTTCAGATAAATAATTGATGAGTAACGGCATGGGTTTAACAGGCTAATTAATAATGAGCAGAGATTCGGCGACCAACAACCTTGCGCCAACGCCATAACGGGCAGCAGTTTTACGGTAGCCATCCCTCTTATTCCGGGTAATGTCTGACTACCGTAAACTGTAATACAGGAAAAGAGCCTGGACTCTTCCCTGAACTGCGTCTGATTAAGTTGAGTTTCCAACTTTTTGAGGCAGATTTTTAGCCCCGCTGCAACCGCTGCAACGCCACATCAATCTGCACATCTCCTTTGGTGAGTTCGATGATCTGATACTTAATCGCCGGATTTTCAATCAGACCTACCAGCGTCGCCGCCACATCTTCGCGCGGGATCTCACCATACGGAATCGCCAGATCGGCATGAACCCGACCGGTACCGGCTTCATCGGTCAGCGTACCCGGTCGCAGGATCACCCACTCCAGCTTACTCGCCACCAGCTCCGCATCCGCCAGACGCTTCACCCGCATGTAATTCTCAAATCCCTCTGAGGGTGTTTTGCCGCGACCCGCATCCGGGAAAGCGGAAACCAGCATAAAGCGTGATACTCCCGCCTGCTCTGCTGCGGCAACCGCCAGCTTCAGTCCTTCTCCGTCGATGGCATTGGTCAGCTCGATCCCGGCACCGCCCGCACCCGCCGTGAAGACAGCCACATCGTGACCGGTCATCAGATCTGCCAGTGCCATCACGCTCAGCTGCTGAATATCGCCAGCCACCGGTTTAGCACCAGCGGCATGCAGCGTCTCTGCCTGCTCCGGTTTGCGGTGCAGCGCCGTCACTGTATGGCCTTTACTGCTCAGCTGACGAGTCAGCTTTTGGCCCACTTTGCCCGCTGCGCCGATAATGAAACATGTCGCCATAGGATCCAATCCTCCATTTACTGATTGAGTGCCAGAGTATAGTTATCAGTCAGAAACAAAACAGGCGCCTGATGCGGCGCCTGCTGGGTTATTGCGGGATCACTTTTTCTGCTTTCAGCTTATCAAACAGCTGAGTAAAGGAGTCGAGCGTGCTGCGATAGCCGGTGAAGCCCGCTTTGCGGCTCTTACTCATATCAGTAAAGGCTTCCATCGGACGTCCCAGGTCGGCATCGGTATGCCACCAGGAAGCCAGTCTGGTAACATCCGATTCACGCAACTGATGCTGATCTGCAATCGTCTGCCATGCACTGGCGGCTTCCTGCATGCGATCTTCGAGCGGCATCATCTGCGCCGGGTATTCTGCTGCTTCAATGCCGAAATAGTCAGCCAGTTTTGGCCACATCCAGTTCCAGCGGAACACATCGCCGTTTACCGCATTGAAATCCTGATTAGCGGCATTAGGTGAGGTCGCCGCCCAGTGCAGCTGCTCAGCCAGCAGGCCCGCATCGGTCATATCAACGACACCGTTCCACTGCTCAGGTGAGCCAGGGAAGATAAACGGCCAGCCTTTCTCTTTACACAGCGTTGCGTAGACCGCCAGTGTCTGACCCATATTCATCGCATTGCCCACGGCATAACCGATGATGGTGTGGGGGCGATGCACACTCCAGCGGTAGTCATACTTCTCTGCACCAGCGAACACTTCATCTTCCTGCGCGTAGTAGAAGTTATCGACCGGCTGACGGCCCTGCTCTTCACGGAACGGCGTGACTGGCACAGCGCCTTTGCCGTAAGCTTCAAACGGCCCCAGGTAGTGCTTCAGTCCGGTCACCAGCGCCACGTGCGAACCCTGTAAGCGGTCGCCGAGTGCTTCAATCACATTCCGCACCATGCCGCCGTTAACGCGGATATTCTCTTTTTCATTTTCCTGACGCGCCCAGACGCTAAAGAACAGTGCATCCGGTTTCACTGTTTTCAGCGCGTCACGGACGGCATCCGCATCGGTCAGATCGGCCGTCAGGCTGGTGACACCTTCAGGTACCGCGCCACGTCCGCGTGACAGACCGCTGACCTGCCAGCCTTCCTTCTGTAATTTATCTGCCAGTCCGCGACCAATAACGCCACTGATGCCCACAATCAAAGCATGCTTTTTCATTTGATTTCTCCTCGTTTTGCGTAATGCTAAGCCTAATAGAGAATTCAGTTCTTATCTCTGGCATTTATTCACAGCATTCTCAACCTGAGTTCATTAATCGATGCACGATCATCGCCTCAAAGATATTCTGCCGTTTGTTGCCAGCGTAGAGTGTGGCAGTTTTACCGCCGCTGCGGAGCGTCTGCACGTGACCGGATCGGCGATCAGTAAAAGCGTCAGCCGCCTGGAGACACGATTAGGCTCGCGACTGCTGGAGCGCACCACACGGAGCCTGCACCTCACCGACGCGGGCAGCGCCTATTACCAGACCTGCCTGCGCATTCTGGAGGATCTGGCCGAAGCCGAAGCGGTGCTGGCGGCACAGCGAACGATTCCTTCCGGTCGCCTGCGCCTGGCGGTGCCCACCACCTATGGCCGCCTCAATGTGATGCCGCTGCTGATGCCCTTTTGTCAGCAACACCCGGAACTGGCTCTGAGCCTGAGTTTCTCTGACCGCTTTGTTGACCTGTTTGAAGAGGGCGTGGATGTGGCGGTACGGATCGGCGGCGCGCCCGACCTGCCTGCTTCGCTTGGCTGGCGTAATATGGGCCGCGAGCAGATGCAGTTCTGTGCCTCACCCGCTTATCTGGCACGTGAAGGACGACCTGAAGATGAGGCGGCGCTGCTGAACCACCGCGCCATCCTTTATGAGCGTGTAGATGGCAGCACCAAACCCTGGCTGTTCACCACCGAAGATGGTCAGCCGCACTGGCGCGAGGTGCCGTACCGGCTGGCACTGGGCGACGTCGATGCCCAGCTGCAGGCTGTCATCGCCGGGCTGGGTGTGGCACAAATGCCCTCGTGGCTGATTCAGCATGCCGTGAAACAGGGCGATCTGGAGATAATTTTGCCGCAGTTGCAGCACGAGGGGCTGACGCTGAGCGTGGTGTGGCCACGCCGTAAACAGTTCCTGCCTAAGGTCGATGCACTGTTATCGGCGCTCACCGCGCTGGAAATCCGCTAACCCACCCTGCTATCTGTTTATCGCGGTTGGGATGTTTCATCCTGACTGCGATCATTTAATCTTTCTACACGCTGATTTCCCCCTGTTCTTCCCTGCCTGAACCGCCGGTAACTTATCGATCTCCACTATAACCCGCTTAAATTTAATGTTTTTAATTTCGCCCTGATGGAATCCCATCAAAATAAAAATGGCGGAAGGGTTGAGCTCACATAATGAAAACTAAGTTTCAAATATAATTTAACCCGAAATAAAAATATCAGTAGGGTGATGTCTTCTTCATGTTCTGACGTTTTGTCTTTGCCGTTATTACCAGGAGTATTCATGGAAAAAGAACTTTATATCTCGTCGAACCCGGCATCCGGTCCAAATAGCACCACCCGCACCGAGCCTTTTGTGAAGATTATTGCGCTGGTCGCCACCCTGGGTGGATTGCTGTTTGGTTATGACACCGGTGTGGTCTCAGGCGCGTTGCTGTTTATGCGCGGCGATCTGCATCTCACCCCATTTACTACCGGGCTGGTCACCAGTTCCCTGCTGTTTGGTGCAGCCTTCGGCGCGCTGGCAGCCGGTCATCTGGCTGATGGCCTCGGCAGACGACGCATTATCATTGCGCTGGCGCTTATCTTCGCTTTTGGCGCTGTCGGCTCGGCGCTGGCGCCTGATGTCACCTGGATGATCGCTTCTCGCCTGTTCCTGGGCTTTGCCGTGGGGGGTGCTGCCGCGACCGTGCCGGTCTACATCGCAGAAATCGCACCCGCCAATAAACGTGGCCAGCTGGTCACCCTGCAGGAGCTGATGATCGTCAGCGGTCAGCTGCTGGCGTACATCTCCAACGCCACCTTTAACGATATCTGGGGCGGCGAAAATACCTGGCGCTGGATGCTGGCGCTGTCGATTGTCCCCGCTGTTCTGCTCTGGATCGGCATGATTTTTATGCCTGAAACCCCGCGCTGGCACGTAATGAAAGGCCGCAGTCAGGCAGCGCGCGAGGTCCTGGAAAAAACCCGTGCCGCCGAAGATGTCGAGTGGGAGCTGGAAGAGATTGAGGAAACCATTGAAGAGAACCGTCAGCGTGGCAAAGGCCGCCTGCGCGATCTCGCCACACCCTGGCTGATGAAAATCTTCCTGCTGGGCGTGGGTATTGCCGCCATCCAGCAGCTGACCGGGGTGAATACCATTATGTATTACGCCCCCACCATGCTGACCGCCGCCGGACTGAGCAACGATGCCGCGCTGTTCGCCACCATCGCCAATGGCGTGATTTCAGTGGTGATGACGCTGGCGGGCATCTGGTTAATCGGCAAAGTGGGACGCCGTCCGCTGGTGTTAATCGGACAGATGGGCTGCACCTGCTGCCTGTTCTTTATCGGACTGGTCTGCTGGCTGATGCCGGAATACCTCAACGGCACGGTCAACCTGCTGCGGGCTTATCTGGTGCTGGCGGGGATGCTGATGTTTCTCTGCTTCCAGCAGGGCGCATTGTCACCCGTTACCTGGCTGCTGCTGTCGGAAATCTTTCCCGCACGGATGCGTGGCATCTGTATGGGTGGCGCTGTCTTCTCGCTGTGGATCGCCAATTTCGCCATCTCCATGGCCTTCCCGCTGTTATTAGCCGCATTTGGTCTGTCCGGAGCCTTCTTTATATTCGCGGCTATCGGCATCGGCGGTTCTGTTTTTGTTGTGAAGTTTATTCCCGAGACCCGGGGAAGAAGTCTTGAGCAGGTCGAGCACTATTTCTATGCGCTTTATAACGGCAACGGCAAAAAATAGTGCCTGAAACGTCTGTATTGAATAATCCACGGCCCGCGTCATTACGCTGACTACCCGATTGCTATTAACACTGTACCCCTACATTCAAGGAAATTGTTATGAGCCTGAATATTCCCAACGCGCGCTTTTGCATCAACCGTAAAATTGCGCCCAGCCTCACCCTTCCGCAGTTTTTTAAACTGGTCAGCCAGCTCGGTATCCATAATGTCGAACTGCGTAATGATATGCCCAGCGGCCGCGTCACCGACGATCTCAGCGGCGACGAGGTAAAAGCCCTGGCGCGTGAGTCAGGCATCCGGATTGTCACCATTAATGCGCTCTATCCCTTTAATCAGCTGAATGAAGAGGTGCTGCAACGCACCCGCCAGCTGTTAAGTGATGCGCAGGCGGTCGGCGCTGAATCGCTGGTGCTCTGCCCGCTTAATGACGGCACGCCGATCAGCGCTGCCGACACCGTAAGCGCGCTGAAAACCCTGGCCCCGCTGTTCGCTGAGGCAGGTATTCAGGGGCTGGTGGAACCGCTGGGCTTCCCGCAAAGCTCGCTGCGTTCAGCAACTCAGGCTCAGACGCTGATCCATGAAGCGGGTGTGCCATTCAGATTGCTGATCGATACCTTCCATCATCATCTGTTTGAAGATGCGGAACAGACTTTCGAACAGGAGATCGATATTCAGCAGATCGGTCTGGTTCACCTTTCCGGCGTCACCGACCCGCGCCCGGTTAATCAGCTAACCGACGAAGAACGCATCATGCTCAGCGCGGACGACCGCTTGCGCAGCAAGCAGCAGGTCGAGCGACTGGAGAAGATGGGTTACATCGGCCTTTACGCCTTTGAGCCGTTCTCCTCAGTGATGAACAGCTGGCAGGAAGCGGACATTGCCCGCGAAATTCGCGACAGCATCCAGCTGTTAAACCACTCAGCTTAAGGAATTATCATGACTATTAATATTGGCGTCATCGGCACCGGCGCAATCGGTCGCGAACACATCCGCCGTTGCAGCACTGTGTTACAGAATGCACGCGTAGTGGCGCTTAACGATATCAACCGTGAAAACTGCCAGCAAATCGTCAATGAGCTGACGCCGGAAGCGCGCATTTATGACAATGCGATTGATCTGATTAACGATCCGCAGGTCAATGCCGTGCTGGTCACCTCCTGGGGCCCGACGCATGAAGCCTTTGTGCTGGCCTGCATTGAGGCGGGTAAAGCGGTGTTCTGCGAAAAACCGCTGGCGGTTACCGCGCAGGGCTGCATGAACATTGTGGAAGCAGAAATTAAGGCAGGACGTCAGCTGGTGCAGGTCGGGTTTATGCGCCCTTATGACAGCGGCTATCGCGCACTAAAAGCGGTGATCGACAGCGGCGAAATTGGCGAGCCTTTGATGCTGCACTGCGCACACCGTAACCCGGAAGTGGGCGACAGCTACACCACCGACATGGCGATCACCGACACGCTGATCCACGAACTCGATGTGCTGCGCTGGCTGCTGGATGATGACTATGCCAGCGTGCAGGTAATCTTCCCGCGTAAAACCCGTAAGGCGTCGTCACATCTGCGCGATCCGCAAATCGTGCTGCTTGAGACGACCAAAGGGGCGCGCATTGATGTCGAAATCTTCGTGAACTGTGAATATGGTTACGACATTCAGTGTGAAGTGGTGGGTGAAAGCGGCATTGCTCGTCTGCCGGAGCCGGTCTCTGTGCAGCTTCGCAGCGCGGCTAAGCTCTCCACCACCATTCTGACTGACTGGAAAAAGCGCTTTATCGATGCGTATGACGTGGAGTTACAGGCATTTATCAACAACGTCATCAGCGGTGAGATGACCGGTCCCTCAGCTTGGGATGGCTACGCCGCCGCGGTGGCCGCTGATGCCTGCGTCGCGGCCCAGACTTCCGGTGAGATTGTGCCGGTCACTATGCCAGCAAGACCGGCTTTTTATCGCTGATAGCAACGCTGCACGGCGGGTTCCGCCGTGCATTTCCCCCTCCGTTTCATCTTTTCCAGCGGCGCTTCACGCATCATCGGTAACAGGATAAAGCCGCCAGCAGGACATGGAGTCATGCCGGCCTGAGCGCGCAGCACAGCCCACTGTTAACTCATTATCACGGCGCAGTAATCACAATTGCCACACGCCGATTTTGCGCGCGTCCCTGTGCACTATTGTTACTGGTAACCGGTGCACTCATGCCTAATCCACGTGTGATAATATTTTCGCGCGGTATAGCAGCCCCTTCCGCCCACTGTGACGCGACTGCGTTAGCTCTTTTTAGCGACAGCTGTTGGTTATAATCTGGTTTGCCGTAATTATCGGTGTGCCCGTCAATTCGCACATGCTTAATACCGGTCGACGCCAGGTTTTTTGCCATCCCCTGAATATTTCTTTTGCTGGAGGGTGTAAGTTCTGATTCGTTTACACCAAACAGGATCTTATCTGATAAGCCCAATCCCCAGCCTTCCCTATTTTGAGTGAATCCCGCACGCTGCATCGCTGCGATCTGCGCCTCATTAAAACGTTCTTTAGACTGACAACCGACCAGCGCCAAAATAAGCAGCATCAGGGAAATATTTTTTTTCATCTTTAAGCCTTATTTGTTCGCTTATTTTTGTACATATTCATGTCAGCGCGTTCGAGAATAGACTCAACCGTATCGCCGTTTTGTGACCAGGCGTAGCCAATGGTAACCGAGGTATTTATTGGCGTACCTTCTGCAAGAATGATTTTTTCCATGATGAGGTCATGGATGTCCTGCATGAGTTG
This sequence comes from Pantoea sp. K16, assembly GCF_048452805.1. Lineage (NCBI taxonomy): Bacteria > Pseudomonadati > Pseudomonadota > Gammaproteobacteria > Enterobacterales > Erwiniaceae > Pantoea > Pantoea sp. K16. The sequence goes on from NZ_JBLWNV010000001.1 coordinate 102,322, forward strand.
CTGTAATTGCTCCTCACTGACCTGACTGCTTACCAGCATGGCAAATTCATCCCCACCTAACCGGGCGACTAAATCCTGTTCAGATGCCAGTGATAACAGGCGCGCTGCTATCGCTTTTAATACCTCATCCCCGGCCGCATGGCCCCAGTTATCATTGATACTTTTAAAGCGATCGCCATCAAGAAACAGTAAGGCAAAACGCTCCTCAGCATATTGCTGGTCGAGAAGCCGGGAAAGGTGAGCAGCAAAGGCGCTGCGGTTTGCAAGACCGGTTAACGGGTCCTCCAGCGCTTTGGCTGCCAGCGAGCGATTATCTCGGATAAGCGAAGCCTTCAGCGATTGCATTTCCCTCAGCAACGAATTCAGGTCATCTGAAAATAGCTGAAACTCACTCGTCGTGCTCTCCGGTATACGCAAGGAAAAATCACCGGAATGAATCACATAGTGAATCGAGCTGGTAATGTTGCGCAGTGTAGCGAGCATACCCCGATGCAGAAATTCACTCAGCAAAAGGGAGATAATCAGTACACATAGCATACCGCTGGTCAGAATCATGAAGGAGTATCGAATGAAACTCACCGCGCCGGTCACGGTGCCTTCCAGCGTTAATGTACCGACAGCAACGTCAGAGTGAATGATACTGACGTTAAGCGGTTTAAGATAAATCCACTCACGTAATAACCGCGAATACCAGCCCGTCTGCTCCTGCTGAGCATGCCAGTTGACCAGAACAATTTGATCTTTAGTGACCAGTTTCGCAGACGCGTACATCCCTTCATTGCCGAGCCGTGCAATTTTATTGTGCGCATCGTAACTGTCGGAAAAAACGGTCGCAGCGGTTAGCGTGGTGCTGAGGGTTGCGCCGATTAATTCAAGGTTTCGCTTCTCGTAATTTTTAATAAATAGCAGCGACGTCGAGGAGAGCAACAGCCAGCACAACAGTAATATCACCGCAGCGTTGATGGTGCTTATTTTTCGCAGTTTATTGCGTATCGATGATTTGTCATTTCTTATTTTATCGAATTTCATTTTATTCGCTTCTCTCGCGGGACAGCAAAAGCACGTCCGGACTCACCCTGACACCGCTTCTGGCAAGCGAATCAAGGTTAACGGAAAAAAGCGTGTGGCCCGGATGAAAAATCAGGCAAAACGCGGCGCCCCGCGTGCAATCCGCATTGTTCTCCGCGAGGGTAAGGACGGCTCTGCCCTTAAACTGCTGAATCAGGTCCACCTGCTGTTGTGACGTTTGATCGCCGAAATAGACGGCGTCGCATCTGTGCGACGGCAGGTCGCCTGCGCTGGCAAGATAAGCAACGGTGAATGTGGCTGCCGCAGAGGAGGCATTGTCCGGCAAGGAGAGATGCCGGGCTGAAGAAAAAATACATAATTGAGGCGGTTGTTTTAAGCCCGTCCACTGGGTGAAGCTGATAATACCACTGACGATATCATTGGCTTTGCCATCTTTTATTTCGGCACTGGCAATATGAGGAATAAGCAGCAGCAAAATAAGTCCCGTATAAACGAGTTTGCAGATGTGGCGTATGAAAAGCAGCACATCGACGTCATGATGAATTTGATATTTATCGATCATACTGCGTTCCCAAAAATTCTACGCATGGCAGGACGCTTTAATAAGCGCGGAAATATTAGCATAGCGGTGATTAAATTTGTACTTCTGGTTTGGTTTGCCACATACCCTGTTGTTGTACTTTTATCTGGCGTAAGAATCACTGTGCTATCAGTCAAAATAAGGTTTTAAAATTTCTTCGGTCCAGTGCATAAAGGCTCTGACACGCCGCGACAGATTTCGTCGGTGCGCGACAACAAAAGAGGCACTGAGCGGCTCAGGACACAGATCGGTAAGGACTTCAACCAGCGCACCGCGCTCAATATAGGGCGCCAGCGTGGAGTAACCGCCCTGAATCAAGCCCAGCCCGGCCAGTCCCGCCTCATGATAGGCCGGTACGCTATTTACCCTTATGGCGCCGGGTAACATCAGCAATTGATAGCCGTCATCCGCCGGATACTCCCAGCCATCTGGCTTCGAACCAAAGCTCCGCTGGTAATGGACCATCTGGTGTCCCTGACTGAGAAGGTCATCAATCGTCTGCGGTATCCCAAAGCGCGCCAGATAGCTGGGACTGGCGGCATTAATCATGCGTAGTTTCCCCAGCGGGCGAGCAATAAGCGTGTCATCAACGATTGGCCCCAGACGAATAACACAATCAAACCCTTCATGAACTAAATCAACGCGCCGATCGGTACTTGAAAGCTCGATCTCCAGTTCAGGGTGTGCCTCCAGCAACTGAGGCAGCGCGGGGATCACCACGCCTTGTGCCAGCACGGCTGGCATATCAACGCGTATTCTTCCCCGCAGTGACATCCCCTCGTGAGAGAACATGGACTGTAACTCTTCGGCTTCCGATAGCAGATCGCGTGCGCGTGAATAAAAAGCCCGTCCATCTTCCGTTAATTGCACTGTTCGCGTGGTGCGATGCAGAAGCGTCGCGCCTGTCTCCCTTTCGAGTTCGCGCACCACTAATGAGGCGCGTCCTTTCTGAATACCCAGGCTTTCAGCTGCCTGAGTAAAACTCTTCATTTCCGCCACGCGTGCAAAAATAATCAGCGCCTCAAGGTTTTTCATTGTTCCCCTTAGGAGTAACAGTGCGTTAATTCTTACGTTATTTATCACCATATTAATGGGTAATAGACTGCTTTCACACCGCGGATATTGCAGAAAGCGATCTGAATGTTATGAAGGTAAATCGTCTCTCGGAAGGCTTAACGCCGTTGCGAACTGCCATGCAGGTTTATGTACATAAGCACTGGCTCAGATCCCCGCATCATTCAGATCACTGTCGGTTCCGCGACAAACATGGCTCAGGGTATCGGGAAGCACTCAGTGAAAAGGTGGTTACTCACCACTCAATCCGTTGACCCGAAGGAAGATTTGAAAACTTAGCCCCCATTCCGGATTTGGTTAACGCCAGTCGCGCTGCCTTACGCTGGATTTTAACCCCCTGTCAGGAAGGAAAAGAGAAATGAACAAAGGTTATTTAATCGCTCACGTGACCGTATCGGACCCTGTCGCATACGCTGACTATGCCAGAGCTGCAGGCGAAGCTATGCAGGCGTTTAATCCGAAGATCGTTGCCTGGTCAGGGCAGTATGAAAATCTGGAGGGAGAGGCGCATGAACGGCATGTGGTATTTGAGTTCGAATCTTTTGCCGAAGCCAAAGATTTTTATGAAAGCCCTGCGTATCAGGCTGCCAGGCTGTTGCGTGCAGGGGCTGCGCACGGGACGTTTGTGCTGGTTGAAGGGGCCAGCCTTTAAACACTTCTCCGTCATGTGCCGCTGCAGACTCCAGCGAACCTGGGGCCCGCAGGATGTCACCAGTATGCTCAGTGGTGCCGGGATTTACCCGAGAAAGTGACAAGGGATATTCTGGTAATTGACGCTACCTGACCACCGTGCCGGTTAGGTAGCGTGTAACTGGCAAGGGGGTGGCTGTGTCTGACTTTATGACTTCCGCAGATCGCTTCCATCCCCTTCTGCTTTCATTAAAGCAGCACGGATGAGGTTTTTCTTACAGACGCTCACTTTCGGGGCAGGCGCAGGCCAAAGATATTGTGCCCGTTCTCATGCCGGTAGTAAGCACTTCCGCCATGTAAAGCGGCGATGGCGCGTACCAGCGACAGTCCCAGCCCGCTTCCCGCCGTATGACGGACGTTATCGCCCCGCCAGAAGCGTTCAAATAATTTTTCAGGCTCCTCCAGCGCTTCGCCCGCGTTCGACACCTCAATCTCAACGTAGTCAGCGTGATGACAGGTACTGACCTGAATCGTGCCTTTTTCTGGCGAATAACGAATGGCGTTGATCAGCAGGTTACTCATCGCACGCTGGAACAGCATTTTATCCGCGGTGAGGCTGCCTGCGGCGCTCAGCTCAATGGCCTTCTCCTGCTCTTCCGCAACCGGTTCAAGAAAGTCGATCAGCGATTCCAGCGCGTCCTGCAGCAGGAAGTCCTGTTTATTGAGTCTGATATTGTGGTGCGTGGCGCGAGCCAGGAAGAGAATGTTTTCAGTGAGACGCGACAGACTCTCCAGCTCTTCAATGTTGCCTTCGAGCAGCCTCTGATATTCAGCGGCTGAGCGTTCATGACCCAGCGCGACCTGATTCTGGCCCAGTAACACATTAATGGGCGTGCGGATTTCGTGCGCCAGATCGTCGGCAAACTGGGTCAGACGGATAAAGTCCGTGGATAAGCGCTGACGCATAGCGTTAAGCGCATTGCCAATCGGTAGCAGCTCCTGCGGGATAGCCTGAAGCGGCACGGGCTGATTTAACCGATCACTGGCCGTTTCTGCCACGATCTTACTTAACCGGCCGATCGCCCTTAGCCCTCTGCGAATCAACAGCGGACTGACTGCGGCGCACAGCAATATGGCCGCCAGTGAAACCAGAATGCTTTGCTGGCGATAACGCTCCAGCATCAGTGCTCGCTCCCGCGCGACCCGGGCAAGCGTAATGGTTACCGGCCCGAGCGAGGAGTTTGCCTGCAGGCTTAACGCCGACGCTTCCGTCTTATCCGCATTGATCCAGCGGTGCAGCTGTTTCTCACTGGGTGGCGTGCTGACCGACGTGGGCGAGATCGCGGGCAACGTTATCCCGGTATGATTAATACTGACGTTTTGCTCATGCTGCGAGCGGATGCTGAGAATGTCCTGATGGATATCGACCATCCGATTGAAGTAGAGCGGCAGCGAGCTGGGATGGGCACCATCTTCAAGCAGTTGTCTTAACTGCGCCGCCCGGTTAATCAATGTTTGATCGTCCCGCCAGACCAGTTCGCTGCGTAACGCTTTATACAGAATCAGGCTGATGCCGCCACAGGCCATCGCCATGATCAGCGTAAAAATCGCGGTCAGCCGCAGCGTCAGAGAAGGGCTAGTCACCCTCGCCTCCTTTTTCTGACAGGCAATATCCCATGCCCCTTACCGTAGTGATGAGCTTTTGAGGAAAGGGATCGTCGACTTTACGGCGCAGGCGGCGGATAGCAACATCGACGATATTGGTTTCACTGTCGAAATTAACGCCCCATATTTCGCTGGCCAGCAGCGTCCGCGGCAGAATCTCACCGTGACGGCTGGCGAGCAGCCATAACAGCATGAACTCTTTGCGCGTCAGTGCAAGAGTGACACCGTCACGCAGAACCTGAAAGCGCGCTGAGTCCAGCACCAGATCGCCCACCCGTAGTACGCTACTGTGCGGCTGCTGCTGCCGGAGCTGATTTCTTACCCGAGCCAGCAACTCCGCAAAAGAGAACGGCTTAACCAGGTAATCATTGGCCCCCAGTTCCAGCCCTTTCACCCGATCATCCACCGAGTCTCTGGCAGTCAGGCAAATTACCGGAATCTGACTGGCGGTACGCAGGGTTTTCAGCACCTGCCACCCATCCATCCCCGGCAGCATAATATCCAGTATCACCAGGCTGTAGGGATGTGACAGCCCCAGATGCAGGCCATCCCGGCCGTCTGCGGCGTAATCCACGATATAGCCCGCTTCTTCCAGCCCCTTACGCACCCAGGCGCTCGCCTTCTGGTTATCTTCAATCAGTAATAGTTTCATCGGCGCAGTTTGCCATGAAATTTATGACCGCCACAGTGTTTCAGCAACAGATGACAATATGGTCATCTTTCTGACAGGCAGAACGAACAACCGTACAGGTATAACAGCGGGGTGATTAACACCGGAGTATTAAAAAATGAAAAAGAGTCTCACTGCCCTGGCCCTCACTACGCTGCTTGCCGTTCCCGCGGTCACCTTCGCGGCCAGTAAAAATCCGCTGAGCGTTCACGTGCTGAACCAGCAGACCGGGCTGCCGGCCTCAGAGGTTGAGGTAATGCTTGAGCAGAAACAGGGAGAAAGCTGGAAAGTACTGAATACCGCCAATACTAATCAGCAGGGTCGGATTGATGCCCTTTGGCCAGCAAAGCCCTTTGAGGCGGGAGACTATCGGGTGATTTTTAAAACCGGTCACTATTTTGCGGCACATCAACAGCAGAGTTTCTTCCCCGAAATCCCGGTGGAGTTCCATATCACCAATACCACGACCACCTATCACATTCCGTTGCTGCTGAGCCAGTACGGTTATTCCACCTATCGCGGGAGCTGAAATAAATGAAACGTTTACTGCTGGCATTGATGCTGACTACCGGACCTGCCGTGGCGCTCGCTGCTGAGCCAGCCTCCGTCTATGACATGACGCAGGCGCTGAGTAATCAACTGGCAACGGAGGCCTTGTCCGTCTGCCATAACATGAATCGTCAGGGCGTGGTTGCCGTGGTGGATCGGGGTGGAAACCTGGTCACACTGATGCGGGATGACAACGTGGGGCCGCACAATACCCAGGCGGCATGGCGTAAAGCGTTTACTGCGCTCTCCACCAAAACGCCAACCAGACAACTGACCATAAAGGCGCAATCCTCACCGGAAAGCGTCAACCTGAATACGGTTAATGAGCTATTGCTGCTTGGCGGCGGCGTGCCGGTGCAATATCGCGGCCAGTGGATTGGCGCTATCGGCATGGCGGGCACCGGCGGCGCGGAATCCGACGATCAATGTGGGACTGAAGCGATTAACAAAGTGCTGGGTAACAGCAAGCAACCGTAATCATGATGAACGCGCGGCGGGTATATTCCTGCCATACATGGGGAATAAACTGTTCCCCATGTTGTTTAGATAAGTCGCCGCAAGAACGACTGCTTTTTGCCAGAAGCGGACTCAGAGTAACAAAGGTTAAGATTTTCCTTTTACACTATGCCTCTGGTCAGATTTTTTGACTGTTCCACTCTTGCCTGGTTATTTCCCATAACTCAGAATCCAGTTCGCCTTCGATATATTGTTTCTTGCAATTCTGAACAAGCCGCATTCCGTTATTCAACGATATTTTTTTTGATGCGCTATTTGCGCTTGCTTTTGGCGCTCGCAAAACTTCCCGATGAAGAGTATTAAACCAAAAATCAGTAACTACGTAACATGCTTCAGACATATACCCTTTACGCTGCCACTCAGGCACAATCCAGAATCCACGGTTGTTATCCTTTTCATCTGAAAGGCTTATCAGCCCAATCATAGCTGATGGTTCTTCTTTACGTCTTATGGTCCAGAACCAGGCTAATCCTTTGGCTGATGCAGGTAGCGCGAGCATGTTGACATAACGACTGGCTCCATCGTCAGGGAAAGGCCAGGGAAATCCTGCGGCAAGATAGCGAACAATTTCCCACTGCGGAAAAATCTTCTGGATTTGAAGAGCATCTTCGGCTTGAAGTGGACGAAGATAAAGGCGCGAAGTTTCCAATGCAGGTGTTTTCATATGTTCCCCTTAATAAAGAAAGCTGCCATCTCGTAGACCAGTAACATATTGCTTGAGCATAAACCTTTATTATCTACTTCTGTTATAGGGTTCAACCATTTGAAGCCTTGTAGCAGATCGCTGTATTACGCGTAATCAACGACCGCTTTTCGCTCTTAGCGCACATCTGACTGTTACCAGTCCCTTTAATGCCAGGAGCGGACGTTCATGATTTTGAGATAAGCATAAAAGTGCATACGATTTCAGAAAGCATTAACTGCCTGGTACAGATTACAGAGACAGGCCGGACTCACCAATAAAATCGACAAAGCAGCGTATTCTCGGTGAAAGATACCGGCTAGCCGGCCAGAGTGCCGAGAAAACCCCCTGCCTGGTACAGCTACCTGGCAATACCTCTTTCAGTTGCCCCGTGTTCAAAGATTCGCGAACGACAAAACCGGGCACATAGCAAATCCCCATACCTGACAGGCTCAGGCGAACAGAAGCCTCTATATTATTTACGGTCAGTACAGGGGCTGTCCTCAAGTCAGTACCCGGGCACATACCGCGCAGTTCCCAGGGCTGGAGCAGCCCAGTTGAAGGAAAACGAAAAGAAATGCACCTGTGCATCGTTAAATCCGCTGGCGAGCCGGGCACGCCATACTCATTCAAATAGTCAGGGCTGGCGCAGAGCACAAAACGAAAATCACCAACCTTTTTAGATTTCAGTCGGGAGTCCGTCAGTTCACCGCTTCGTATGGCTACATCAAATCCTTCATCAATGATGTTTACTAGCCGGTCGCTGAAATCGAGATCGAGTTCTACATGAGGATAACGGCGGGAAAAGTCCGGCAGAAGAGGAAGGATCAACCTGTAGCCAATGACAGGCAGTGAAACCCTGAGCTTCCCGGCAGGCTGCGCTAAGCTGCTCGTCAGTTCTGACTCCGCCTCATGTAATTGCTCAAGAATATGCTGGCAGCGGATTAATAAAGCAGCCCCCTCCGCTGTCAGACTCACGTTTCTTGTACTGCGGTTTAAGAGACGTACGCCCAGTTTATGCTCAAGTCTGGCGACATTCTTCCCGACCGCTGAGGCAGAAATCCCAAGCAGCCTTGCGGCCTGTACAAAACTCAGCGTCTCCGCTGTCCGGACAAACGAAGTAAGAGAGGTCAGACTGTCCATTGATTATAAACTTAATGTCCATTAAGAAGAGATTTTCAGTGTATTTATTCACTCTGATGTCTGCAATAACATTACTGAAGTTTGTTAACCCATCCGCTTTTCGGAAACATAAGGTCACCCAATGGCAACTTCAGCCAGAACACCCAGTCCAATGGCCAGGAATATGGCAGCCTTTTCTGTCTATCTGGCGGCTATATTGCTGCCGTTAAGCTTTACCGGTGGTGTAATCTCCACGCCGGCAATACAACAGGCTCTTGGCGGCTCGCCTGCCGCGCTGTCATGGCTGACGAAAGGATTTATGCTGACTTTCGGCAGTTTTTTGTTGTCAGCCGGTGTTGCTGCGGATGTTACTGGCAGAAAGCGCATTTTTACCGCAGGCTCAGCCCTGTTTTGCCTGAGCAGCGTTATGATCTGCCTGACACAGGATATCTTTATGGCTGGGTTGTTCAGGTCACTGCAGGGTCTTGCGGCGGCCTTGATATTGGCCAGCGGCAGCGCCGCACTGGCCCGTCTCTATGAAGGTCCGGACAGGACACGGGCCTTCAGCATACTTGGCACTATGTTTGGCGTGGGCCTGGCGTTCGGCCCTGTGTTGATGGGTTTCATTACGGATGCTTTGGGCTGGAGATGGTTGTATGCCATGTTAGCTCTGCTTTCAGGCATTGTACTTTTGACCGGTGCTGCGTTTCTGCCAGCATCAGAAGAGAGCGGACATCAGAAACCAGACGGCACAGGATTAATCATGTTTACTGCAGCCCTGATGTTATTTACATCAGCGGTAATGCTTATACCTGCCTTTGGGTTTTTATCGTTTCCCACACTCGCCCTTTTCATTTCCGCCATGCTGCTTTTCAGCGGGTTTGTAGTGCGTTGCCTGGGGGTTGAAAATCCTGTTCTGGATATCTCTCTGCTGCTGCGCCCGCGCTTTGCCGGCGTTCTGCTACTGCCGATAGCAACATGCTATTGCTATGTTGTGCTGCTGATTATTATTCCGCTGCATTTTATGGGCGGTGACGGGATGAGTGAGTCCCGGAGCGCTTTTTATCTTATGGCGCTGACGTCTCCAATGCTGGTTTTCCCGTCCATTGCCGCACTGCTGACAAGGTGGTTTTCTCCAGGAACCGTTTCAGCTGCAGGACTTATTATTGCATCAGTCGGGCTGCTTTTCCTCGGATACGCACTACCGGGTAACAGCAGTAATTTTCTTGTGCTTTCACTGATTATGACCGGTACCGGCGCTGCGCTTCCATGGGGACTGATGGATGGTCTGGCACTTTCAGCTGTATCTGTGGAGAAAGCGGGCATGGCCGCAGGCCTCTTTAATACCGTTCGCGTTGCCGGAGAAGGGATCGCTCTGGCGATGGCGTCAGCATTTTTAACAGAAATGAATGATTTGAATCTGAAAAACACCGTTCACGGGTATGCGCCAGAGGTCATTCACCAGGCTGCCGCATGGCTGGGGGGCGGCAGTACTGAGCAGGCCGCTGCGATGTTACCCGGTATTTCACGATTATTGCTTCAGGACAGTTATGACACTGCGTATACGTTTCTTTTTAGAGTTCTGGCTGCTGTCACGCTGATTTGCGCGCTGATGGTCTGGATCACGCTGGGTCGGCAGAGGCAAGGCTGTGCTGCAGGCAATACGCTGGCCAGAGATGAGTGAAAAATCCTGATCGAATAAGGTCGTAAGCGTTCATTTCATCACGTCCGCTTTTCGCTCATAGCGCGCATTATTCGATGTCAGACTGCTCTATGCCAGGAGCGGCCCCTCGTAAAGCTGATTCTTTTCACGGGACAAACTTAGTTAAAATCACCCATGAGGTAACGGTTAAACCCGTTGTGATTAAGAGGCCGTTCTTTGCTCAGCGGGTTATGGAGAATAATGCAGTGTGTCGTAAAAAATATTTCCTCAAATGTGTATTATGAGGCGCTGCACGGCGGGATATTTAAAAAAGATATTCTCTTTGGCTACTGGTAAGAACGCTTTATTAAATTATTTATTTTAAATTTTGAGACATATTGATGCCGGTAATATGAAAGCCATTCTTCTGATACAGTGCTTTGGCTGAGGCATTATTCGGAGCTACCCTAAGTCCGACTTCATCGATGTTCATTATTTTTAGCAATCTTTTCAATTCGCATAAGGCCAGACCACCGAATCCACGGCCGCGCCAGTCAGGATAAATGTAGAAATCACTTATCCAGGCTGATGACCCGGTGATCGACAGCCAGAGGATGCCAATAACGTCCTCTGGTTCATCAGGCTGTTGGATACACCACAGCTGATTAGCCGGGGTCACAACTCCCTTTGTTAACACTGTATCAATAGATTCTATGGCTTTGATTCGTGCTTTTTCGGAAAGATATCCGCGATTGTTTTGCAGATCCTGCGAATATTCATCGATGAAAAGAGAACGATAATTTACGAATTCTTCTTCATTCATATTCCTGAGAGTAATCACACTGTCTTCCTGATGAGGTAGTTATGTGTTGAAAATATCACCTGGAAACTGTTTTTCAAGCTTCTCTGTTAAGGAATGTTTTCTCTGCACGTTTGAATCACCACTGAGAATGGTGATATTTCAGAATAGCGAGTAAAACGGCACTTACTGATTATTGCTAAGCGCCGCTTTTTGCCGTAGCGCCTGTTAACCAGCTTCAGAAGTTAACCAGCCCCTTTGCCATCACACTCAGCCAGCAGGCCCGGAACGCTGTGCGGTCCGGGGATGTTAAGCTGTTCGATTGAGGTGTCCCGACATCTTAAATGTCACTGAAATTATATGCTTTGCGTTCCTTCAGCTGATGACGAGACTCTGACCCGGAATGCAATAACCAGCGCGGCAGTGAGCATGATACAGGCAGCTGTAATGAATACCCCCGTTACCCCGTTGAGGCCATATATCAGGCCACCTATTGCTGCACCCGCGGCAATGGAGGATTGAACGGCGGCGACCACCATACCCCCTGCGCTCTCGGCCTCATCGGGGAGAGTCCGGGCGACCCAACCTGACCACGCCACCGGTATGCCACCAAATGCCATGCCCCACAGCATGACCAGCGCTGTAAGCCCGGCGATTGATAACGGCAGAGTGATCATACCCAGTGCCGCTGCTCCCACCAGAGCAGGCATAATAATCAGCGTAAAACGCAGGCTGCGTTCCATCAGCCATCCTGCCGACAGTGTCCCGATAAAGTTAGCAACGCCAAACACCAGAAGTATTAATGCCAGCCCTTTTGCGTCTATGTGTGCGAGTCCTTCCAGCGCAGGCCGTATATAGGTAAACAGCGCATACTGGCCGGTGTGTGCAAGCACGCACCCCAGCATGCCCACACTCACGCCCGGCCTCTGAAGCAGAGAAAATACGGATGCCGTCCTGGTCCTGACTACCGGCGGCATTCCGGGCAGGGTCAGCCACTGAAAAATGAAAGAGATTGCGCCAACCGCAGCAGCGGCAATAAACGCGCTACGCCAGCCAGACATCTCGCCCAGATAACTTCCCAGCGGTACGGCAACAACAGTACCTACCGCGATTCCACTAAAAATGATCGACAGCGCCCGCGGTACCAGCCTCTCCGGCACTAGCCTCATCGCAACCGCCGCTGCCATACTCCAGAATCCACCCAACGCGATACCCAGCAGGATGCGCATTGCCAGCAGCATGACAATGCCTGAAGAGAGCGCCACAAGCAGATTTGAGAAGATCATAAGGGCAGTAAAGCTCAACAACACGACGCGCCGGTCCAGCGCACGCGTTAATCGCGGTATCAGTAATCCGGCAAATAACGCAATCACCGCCGTCACTGTTACGGCCTGTCCTGCAAGAGACTCTGACACACCCAAATCCCGTGCAATAGGCGTTAATAAGCTGGCAGGCAGGTACTCTGCGGTGAGCAGGCCAAAAACACCCATGGTTAACGAAAAAACCGCAAGCCAGGCTGGCTGGATTTTCTCATCTCTTTGCACTCTTTCTTTGTGAACCCTGATAGAAGTTTCATCCGTCATTTCTAAGTCTCCTGGAAAGTCGTTTCAGGAGAAGAAGTCTATTCAGGCGCAGCTGGATGATCTATGCTCTAAAACCCTCACTTTTTCACCCAAAACCCGGAAAGGCATATGACTTCATCCTTCGCTCTGTCATCAGAACTCATCAGCGAGTTGCTTTCCGGCCTGCGGCTATACGGCGTGCGATATCAGCGTATCCAGACGGGAGATACCTTTGGCCTGAACTTCGCAAGCAGGCCCGGTCATGCTTATCTGCACTACGTCGCTGTAGGGGAGATGGTGCTCCATAGTGCAAACGGCGAAGTTCTTACGCTTTCAGCCGGAGAGGCTGTATTTCTTCCCCACGGCGAACGGCATCAGCTTTTGTCGGCAACAGCCGCCGACGTGCTGGATATCGACAATATTGAAACGGCACCACTCGATGAAAAAGTGAGTGGGATTGATACCTGCCCGAGTACCCAGGAAACGCCAGGCGCTGTGCTGTTTTTTGGTTGCATGAAAATTGATCTGGGAAGCATGCAGCGGCTGGCGGATGTGCTGCCTGAAATTATGCATGCCGATGCAAAGGGGATTCAGTGGCCGGGACTCATGCATATCCTTGATGCGATGAAGCGTGAGATATGCTCCGGACGCGTGGGTTATGCAGGTATTCTCGCCAGGCTTGCCGATGTGGCTGGAGCGATGTTTATCAGAGGATGGGTGGAAGACGGTTGCGGCAATAGCCCTGGCCTGGCTGCAGCACTGCGCGATCCGCGTCTGGCTCAGGCCATCCTGGCGATTCATCGCGAACCGGGCCGCGACTGGAGCGTGGCAGAACTCGCCGCCGAATCGCATATATCCCGCTCCGCATTCGCCGAAAGGTTTCAGACCACTATCGGCGTCCCACCGCTACGGTATGCAACAGAAGTAAAGATGCATCTCGCTATCCGCTGGCTGTCGTCAGAAAACATCACCGTCGACACCGCATCGCAACGGTTAGGATACTCCTCTCAGGCTGCTTTCAGCCGGGCTTTTAAGCGTGTAACGGGCAAGTCTCCGGGCGCGGTACGTTTGCTTAGCTAATGGGGTTTTATCCCTGGCGGGGATAGCAGTAATCGCGACGTAGTTTGACTTCCTTTGTGCTCCAGCAAAGGCAGCATCAAATAAATCACATTAAAAACAGTGTCCGTTTCTGGCATATAGCGGTCATCAGCCCGATGGCAGTTTACTTTGGGACAGGAGCGGACGTCAGTTCCAATTAATATAGTCAGCGCAATGCCTTTGAGAAACAGATAGCTTCTGTTCTGCCTATATACAGGCCGTAATTCTCAATAGGGACATAACCATTTTTCATGTAGAAATTTACAGCACGATAGTTGATGTGGCGGGTTTCCAGCCTAACCTCGATATATCCCATCTCTTTTGCTGATTTTTCAAGGAAAGTGAGTAAAGCACCACCAATCCCTGACTCACTTCGGTCTGAAAACATTCTTTTAAGCTCGGCTATATTTTGGGTAAATGGCCGTATAGCACCGCATCCCACAGCTTTGCCTTGAGAATTCTTTGCTAATGCCCATAAAGCTTTGTCATCACTCATTGCTTGGGTGGTGAAATTGCTTTTGCCGTTATCACCAGTAATAGCGGCAAGTTCTGCTGATAGCATTTCGATTAAACGATAGGATTCTGAAGAAAATGGATCTGATTTTTCTACTTTTATCATGGTTATACCCTGCAGGATGAGTGTGACCAACATAAAGCATCCTGCTAAGAAAAGCATCAGCTCAAAACGGGTAAAGGGATATCACTTATTCAAACCATCCCTGGGGTCATGGCTGCTCCTCATTCATAGCGGACATAAATCTGAACTTAGTCTGGCCCGCCTCATTGCAGTTGCCAGAAATTAATACAAAGGTAATACAGCTTGAACGTTAAACTGGAAGGCATACGGACATGATAGCAGTTTAAATTACTCATCGGCCGAATAGGTGACAGCAATTTGTCGAAGCATTTTAATCATAACATGGCTGCAAAGATATGAGGTTCACAACCGAGATAATATAGTAAACAGGGACTTTTAAAACATAATTAATTTAAAAGCCATCCTATACTAATGCTTAAAGCATCAGCTGAAAAAAATATTAGTTTTTTTTGCAGTTTCTCATTTTATAAAAGAAGCCGGAATGCGCATTTTCGATGATAAAACGATCATCGTAATTAGGACGTCTTACGAAGGTTATTCCGTTAACAGTAGCCTGCTGTTTAATACCACCCATGACACTTTCAAGCGCTGGGGATGCTACCTCATTACCCAGCATTTTCACTTTGTAGTTACTTCCATTGTCTTCAACGACAGCAGCTTTTGGCAAAAGCTGCGTCTCTGTATGAGAGCTGGTTATCCGGACATCACACAAATATGTCCCCAAGCCTAAATCTTCAGCTGCGGAACATAAACCGGAAAAACACAAAGCAATCACACAATAAATAAATTTATTCATATCTGTCTTCCAGGACTTTGGATCGTTAAAAATCGTTATCGGCAAAATATTTTGTGACTTGAGGAACTGATGATGTCATACGTGTATAGAGCTGATTTATGGATATTAATTTTTGTTGTGGGTGAGGTTGGATGAGCCGGGTGCTATGTTGGATGCAATGGTAACAGTCAGTCATTAAGAACGGAACGTCCGCTCCTTGCTCATTACGGACGTTCACCGCCTGTATCTTCTTTTTATGTTGCGATCCTTAATATCCTGGCCTGATAAGAACGGCTTTCAGCTCTAATGCAACATAACATCTGTGACCAGCATGCCGCGATTCAACCCGTTCCCCTGCAGAAGAGGCCGGGGTTATGTCACAGGAGTCGGCAGAGGCCGGGCGGGAAATGGATCGTTGGGTGGTGCCGGATAAACTGCCATCACTCAGGCTGACACTATGCGATGTCTTTTAAGGAAGATCGGGATTTACTGGTGCCGGTAAAAACGACTGATATGACTTCACCGGCTTTGCAGTTCAGGCCTGGCAACCCGGTGTCTCAGCATTGCCTTGCTGTCTGCTTAGTCTGTATGCATGAAGTCGCCGGGGTAATTAACCTCCGGCAGACCACGTTAACGGCATAGGGATAACTATTTAGCTCCACTCATCCCGGGAGAACCATCATGTCCTCCCTCATTCCCGCCACTGCCACCCTGCCCGCCGACGCCGCCAGGACCCGCATCGCCTCCGTTTCCGCCATTACCTGATCCGTCACCATTACCGCCGTTCCCTCCATTTCCTCCGTTTTCACCACCATTACCGCCGTCGCCGCCATTTCCGTTGCTGCCAGAACCAGCATTCCCTCCGTCTCCCCCGTTTCCGTCACCGCCACCGTCACCACCGTCGCCACCGTCGCCGTCTGCCCATGCCGCAGTGCTGAATATTCCGGCCGCCAGAGAAGAGGTTACCGTGAATACGACCATGAAAGGTCTCAGTAATGCTGAGGTGAGAATAATGAGATATACAGCTTTCATGAGAAGGTTTTTCATATCATCCTCTGCGCTATGACTTATATGCCGCCGCCGCTATCACCGCTATCACCGTCATCACCACCATCACCACCATCACCACCATCACCACCATCACCACCATCACCACC